>JABDJY010000288.1 GCA_013003285.1 Alphaproteobacteria bacterium
GAATGGGTTCTGCGTAACTCTGGCATTGCTGTTGCCGACCACGAAACCTACGACGCACACCAGCTTCGTATCAATGTCGTCGCAGAGCACGCCTATCCGGGCGGGTGCGTGGCCAGCATTTCAACGCAACTGGGTCGCTTCGACACGCTGGACACGGGAACGGTTGATGGCGTTAAAGAAAGCGCGTTTGTGCTGGCCTATCAGAGCCGCTTGAGTATTCACATCGGCCCAGAACCCGGCTTCACGCCGCAACTCCGAATTTTCATCAGAGATTCGGTCACCGACCTGGCCAACAAGATCCTCGAAGCCCGCACCGCGCGCTAAAATTTCCTGCCCGAAGTCGCACGTCGCGCGCCGCTTCCCCGGCTCCTTCGCAACACACGCTACGTCCGGAAATGGGGCAATTCCCGCCGTCAGATTCCGGCATGTCCAGAGTTAGGGGCATTCCGGTCGTAATTGATCGGTGCCTTTGATGGCAGAAATCAGCCAACTCCAACCCTTCAGAAAATCCTAATATAAGCGAACCCCCGGTTGATCGTCATTGTGGCTCAGTACATTACGTCGGTTGTAAAAGCCGTACGCCACACAATTAGCGGGCGCTCAATTTACCAGACCTGTAATGGCATGGCTGTTAGCCGATTCTAACGGGCATGCCTTTATTGAGGGCTGGGCACAAGGCCGGACACCACATCCGACATACTATCGTACTGTTAAGTGTTAGTTCACCTCATTTTGATCTGATGGCTCACCTGCCCTTAGATGAATTAGAATTAAGATGCACCTCAAACTAAAGAGCCTAGCTCTAGCGACTGGCGTTGTTTTACTGATTGGGATGCAGCCCGCGGTTTTCGCCACCCCCGCCACCGCTGGTGAATCTGAGTTAAGTTCATTGATCGCGAAAAAGGCAGCGATCCTGGAAAGCTTGCACAAGAAGGCGAAGAAAGCGCTGGTAAATTCTGCGCAAGACAAGGTCTTCCCGAACTACTTTCACGCCGCGCACGGGCATCGGCATGAAGCAAAAGCTAAAATTGAGCAGGTCACGCTTGCGGTTCAGAGCAATTTCCATGTCGAGGAAATGTGTCTGATCGATCCCTCCGGCCCCGAAATAACCCGTATCGTAGGCTCTGTCATTGCGCCGGACGAAGAACTGTCGCCGGATGAGTCCGGCGCCATCTTCTTCGCCCCAGGGTTCGCCAAAGCGCCGCGACGCGTTCATCTCTCCCCCCCCTACATGTCACCGGATGCCCATAAGTGGGTCTTGGCCTACACCACACCGGTCGTCGTTGACGATGAGAAGAAGGCGATCCTGCACTATGAGCATGGCTTGGATGTCTTTCAGAATGCCCTGAAGGGCGGCGCTTATATCCTCGCCGTCTCCGAGGATGGCTACGTGATCTCTGACAGTCGAAAGTCCCTGAATATCATTCTCAACAACGACAATAGTGAAGAACTAGCCGGCTATTTCCAAACGCTGGAGCAATCTGAAGGCGCCGGTCTCAGCTAGATCGTCGCCGCCATTGGCGCCAACAAACGAGGCGCCGCTAGCTTCAGCCGAGATGGCGAAGAAATTGCTGTTGCGTATGCCAAAGTAAGTGGCGGTTGGACATTGTTGGCTATTGAAAAGATCACGGGCTCGCGTTCCTGACCGTCGAGGTAGTCGGTAGGCACAGAACGCAACAAGTAGATCAGATCGTATGTCGATCAAAAACAAATACACGGCGTTGTTGCTGCTTTGCGCGATGGTCCCTTTCATCGCGATTTCAATAATTTCATTTACGTCCGCGCGTAATGCACTTGAAGCGAAGATTGGTCAGGTGCTCCTGTCCGGTTCCGATGCCACTATGGATCGCCTCGAAAGCTTCTTCGAAAAGGCCGCCATCGACTTCGAGGCGTGGAGCCAGGCGCCGACGATACAAGACGTGCTCACGGACGATGTGGACGGCGATATCGCCGCTATGCTGACCCGTTTGACCCGGCAGTATTCACATTTTTCGGATTTCCTGGTGATAAATGATCTAGGGGTGGTCATTGCGGCTACGGACGAAACGAACAAAGACCGCGATCTTTCAAATTCAAATATCATCGCAACGACACGGCAGGGAAAACCTTATCAGAGCAATGTGGGTGAATCCGAACTCACAAACAGGAAATCTCTCGTATTCGCCTTACCGATTCAGGCCAACTACGATGCGGCCACGGTCATCGGAACGCTGGTGGGTATTATTGATTGGTCATACATCCAGAATACCCTGGCCCAGACCGACATATCCGGCGCCGTCCAAGATGCCGACCATATTCTAATTCTGCATTCTAAACACCAACACGCAGTTCTTTATCGCACCGATAACGCGCCGACGAATTTGGTGAACATTTCTGTCACTGCCGGCATATCCAGCTTGATCTCAGATGGCACCGAATGTCTGATCGGTAGTACCCTGTCCAATGGCCGCGAAAATTTTTCCGACCCAGGTTGGTTTGTGCACGCTGTAGTTTCCACCGATTCCGCCTACGCGAGTGTTTTTGAGCTGCGCCGACAACTCCTTCTTATCGCACTTGTGCTTGGTACGGCGGTGATTCTTATCGGGATTGTTGGCGCCAATACTTTGACAACACCGCTTCTGTCGCTCCGCGTCATCATGGCCAAACTGTCGACCGGAGAGCTTGACACAGACGTTGGGTTCCAATCGCGCCGCGACGAAATCGGAACCATGGCCAAGGCAGTTCAGGTGTTCAAAGAGAACGCCATATATCTGGTCGAGCTGAAGGAACAGGCCGAAGCGGCTTTGGAACAGGCCGAAGCGGCTTTGGAACAGGCTGAAAACGCCAGCCAAGCAAAGTCTGCGTTTCTGGCAAATATGAGCCACGAGTTGCGCACACCGCTGAACGCGATCATCGGCTATAGCGAGATGATGCTGGAAGACGCCCAAGACGAGGGGGCGGAGGAGCGGATATCGGATTTACAGAAGGTACGCGGTTCGGGACGCCATTTGCTCGGGCTCATCAATGATATCCTGGATATATCCAAAATCGAGGCCAATAAACTCGAGCTGAACGTCACGTCCGTCGAAGTGGCGAGTGTTATTTCGGATGTTGAGAGCACCGCCGCAGCGCTGATGGACGCCAACGAAAACCAATTCACTGTGGAAGTACCGGAAAGCATTGGCAGTATCGAAAGTGACAGCCAACGGTTGAGCCAGATATTGCTAAACCTGCTGAGCAATGCTGCAAAGTTTACGGAGAAAGGCAAAATCAGCCTGCAAGTGGAACGTGGCGATGACGGCTGGGTCCGGTTCGTCATCCGCGATACGGGAATCGGTATGAGCGCCGAGCAGGTCGACCGGTTGTTCGAGCCTTTTGTTCAGGCGGATAGCTCAATTTCCCAACGTTACGGCGGCACCGGATTGGGCCTGTCGATCAGTCTACGGT
>JABDJY010000311.1 GCA_013003285.1 Alphaproteobacteria bacterium
CCGGGATATTTCGCCACCGCGGCCGCCGCCACCTGATGGCAGTTGGGATCCCAATGGACCAGATGGATGACGGCGGCGTCGATGCCGGCCTCGTCCATCAGGGCGATGGCTTCGTCGGCGGTGAACGCGGTCACCTGCCGGTGGGACAGATTGCTCGGCAGGCCGGCGCCCCATAAATGGATCTGCGCATCGACAATCTTCATGGCATCGTCATCCTTCATTCGTCTCGTCTTAATCGCGCGACTTTGGTGAAATCGAAATGGCCGAAAAAAGGGGCAGCCTTCGGGCCACCCCTTTCCCGTAAGTCGTCGAAAGTTTCGATTACTCGATCTTATACTCGTAGGCCGGCTTGGCGCCGTTTTGCTATGCCAGTTCTATCAGCCGTTTGAACGTGGCGCGGCCCTCAAAGCCCTGTTCCTCGAACTCCTTGGCCTTTTGATTGACCCAGGGCTCGATCGCGCGGGCCATTCGGCCGCGCTCTTCGTCGCCCAGGTCGCGCACGGTGACCCCTTGGTCGCTCAGGCTCTTCAACGCCGAACTGAATTTCGCCGCCGATTCATCTTCGACAGCGTTGGAGTAGACGGTTACCTCTTCAAGGATGATTTTCTTGACCGAGTCCGGCAGCTTGGCCCAGGTGTCGTTGTTGACGCTGAGCGGATAGATCAGGGTCGAGCCCCAGCCCATGGTCGTGTAATACTTAGCGGGCTCGCCCAGCTTGAAGCCAAAATACGGTGCCGGAAAAATCACCAGCCCCTTATAGACGCCCGATTGCAGGGCGTTGTAGGCCTCGTTCAAATTGGTCTGCACCTTGGCCGCGCCGGCAAAGTCGAGCCAGGGCAGGTTGGGGCCCGCGGCGCCGATCTTCACATTCTTAAGATCTTCCATCTTGGTCCAGGCGAAACTGGTACCCAGGCCATAATCGTCAAAGGCGCCGCCGCCGAGATAGGTCTGGTTGTAGCGTTCGAACACTTCGTAGAAGTATTTGAACTCCTTCTGGACCTGTCGCGTTGTCGGCCCCATGATCTTCGGATCGCCCGAGAGAAACGGCACAAAGTAGTTCAAATTGTGGGCAAACAGTTTGGTGGGTTCGAAGGCCGACGGGATGGACCCGAAATCGACCAGGCCCTTTTGCGTCGATTCGAGCACTTCGAAGAGGTTGGCGATGGTGCCGCCATAGCCCTCGATGAACCGCACCGTGTGCTCGGTTTCCGCGGCAACGCGTTTGGTGATATTCGGCACAAAGGTTTTCTGCAGTTGGTTGACGGTCGCCAAGGGCGGCGCCGGGTGACCGGCTGCGATACGAAACGTGAAGCTATCTGCACTCACCGGTGCGGAAGCAACGGTTCCCAACGTGAAAAAAATACCCATGATCCATGATAATCGACGTGACATCGTACGGTTCTCCCCTATTCGTTGAGTTGATTTTTTTGTTAGACGTGCTGGGAAATTCCTCGCTATCAAAACTGTTAAATACGCCAAGCGTCTTCATCCCGAACGTTCTGCAGCGCCCGGACCAAGATTGTAGGCAGCTTTATGGCGAGCGGACAACCGCCGGGTCGGCGCGGCGCGGGACTATTTGTCGGCGTGAGGCTACACGGCGCCGTTTCAGCGTCTGAATCCGCTGGTAAGCCGCCACGCCTCAAACAGCCGCGTCACCCGTCTTTCGAACTCCGAACAAGGACGCGCAATCGGGAAGACGAATATTTACTGATCCGCGGGGCTGTTGGAGGCTGTCAATATTTGGCAGGCGATTATGGGTTTCGGAATAAGCTCACGGGAAGATTTAGAGCAACGATATTTAAGAAGGTTATAAATTTTTAGGGGTGCTCCAATAAATTCAGAAGCGGCGAATGCCTGTAATGCTCTGCGCAAATCGGGGGATAGCTCATCGAGCGTTTTCGTAGAGCGTTCAACACCCAATTTTCGAAACTTAATTGCGCCTCGATCGCGCGTGTCGGATATTGCGCTCACTTCGATCTTCGGCGCTTCTGATAGACCTTGCAGGATTATCCTACTAGGTGGATTGCCGGTTCCGTAGGTCTGACAGATTATCCCGTCATTTTGAGTACAAACCGCTAGCGGAAAAAGACTTTCACCACTGCGTATGGTAACGACGTTATCAACGACAGAATCCCAGTCTACATTAAACCTGATATGAAAGATCGGATTTCGAGTTTTATCAAATTCTAATCCCGCTTTCTCTTTTAGCTCGTTAACCTGCGAATCTTTTTGGATCAGCTCTTTTTCGAGAGCGATAATTTCGGATCGCAATTGCTGAGCTTGATCGGACTCAATTTCTAAAGCCCGTAATTCGGCCTCTTTCTCCTCAATATCGATTTGTTTGCGTCGAACCTCTGCTTTTAACGCCGTCAGTTCATCCAAACGCCTTACTTCTTTTTCTGCCCAAATCCTCGCTTCAGGGTCCTCCAAAGTGGATGCGAAATATCTCAGCATAAATATTCGCTCGTCGCCCTGCTGTGATAGTGCATTTTGTATTATTCACAGCTCCTGAGCTTGTTTCAGATCGGCGTTGCTGAGTTTGGCGGCTTCTACTTGCTGCTCAGCAATTTTGATGTCTTGCTGTTTTGAAAAGTAATCACCAACAACATCGGGAATAGTCAGGAAAGCGGCAAGAACACCGTCCATTGCAGTGATCCAACCAGGGCGCTTCCAAACTGGCTCGGTTAGGGTATTTCCATTGGAATTCGGCAATTGGCGTCACAACGTTCTATTTAAGGTTAGTTGATTAGAATATATCAGCCGTCCAGGTTGTCGTACAC
>JABDJY010000318.1 GCA_013003285.1 Alphaproteobacteria bacterium
GGCGCCGGTCGAGGTCGGGATCATCGAAGTCGCCGCGCCGCGTGAACGGTGCAAATCCTTGTGCAGCGTATCGAGCACCGGCTGGTCGCCGGTATAGCTGTGCACCGTGGTCATGAAGCCGTGCTTGATGCCGATGGCCTTGTCGAGCACCGCGGCGACCGGCGCCAGGCAGTTGGTCGTGCACGAGGCGTTCGAAACGATTGTGTGCGACTTGCGCAGCTTATTGTCGTTGACGCCCTGCACCACGGTGATGTCGGCGCCGGTGGCGGGGGCCGAGATCAGCACCTTCTTGGCGCCGGCGGCGAGATGTTTGCCGGCGGCCTCTTTCGAGGTGAAGATGCCGGTGCATTCCAGCACCACGTCGATTTTCAAGTCGCCCCAGGGCAAATTCGCGGGGTCGCGCTCGGCGAATACTTTGACCCGCTTGCCGATCTTCGACGCTGCGCCGAGATCGATCCAGCCCTTGCCGCTGCGGACCGTGCCTGGGAAGGCGCCATGGATCGAATCGTGGCGCAGCAGATGGGCGTTAGCCTCGACCGAGCCCAGATCGTTGATGGCGACGAAATTGATGTCGCGCCGGCCCTGCTCGTAAGCGGCCCGCAAAACCAAACGGCCGATCCGGCCAAATCCATTGATCGCAACATTGATTGCCATGATTACTCTCCCGTTAATGTCTTAATTGCTTATAGCTCTGCCCGCACGGCGTCAGCGACGGCCTGGGCTGTGATTCCGAAATGGGCGTAGAGGTCGGCGATCGGCGCCGAGGCGCCGAAGCTGCGCATGCCCACGACCTTGTTTTCGTCGACGCCGTAGCGCGACCAGCCAAAACAGGCCGCCGCCTCGACGGCGACCCGCGCGCCGCTGGTGCCCAATGTCTCCGCCCGGTAGGCGTCGGGCTGTTGGTCGAACAACTCCCAGCACGGCATGGTCACCACGGCGGTGGCGATGCCGTCCGCCTGTAATAGATCGCGCGCTGCCAGGGCGATTTCAACTTCCGAACCGGTCGCCAGGATGGTGGCCTGGCGGGCGCCGCCCCCCTCGACTCCGGCGATCACATAGGCGCCGCGGGCGCAAAGGTTTTCATCGCTGTGCTCGTTGCGCACGGTGGGCAGGCCCTGGCGAGTGAGTGCCAACACTGACGGGGTGGATGTGTTTTCGATGGCGAGCTGCCAGCACTCCGCCGTCTCGACGGCGTCGGCCGGGCGGAATACGTTCAGATTGGGAATGGCGCGCAGCGAGGCGATATGCTCGACCGCCTGATGGGTCGGTCCGTCTTCACCCAGGCCGATCGAATCATGGGTCATCACATAGACCACCCGCAGTCCCATCAGCGCCGACAGGCGGATCGAGGGGCGGCAATAATCGGTGAAGGTCAGGAAGGTGCCGCCATAGGGGATGAACCCGCCATGCAGCGCCATGCCGTTCATCACCGCTGCCATGCCATGCTCGCGCACACCATAATAGATGTAGCGGCCGCTGAAATCGTCGGCGGAAATGGGTGCGGTGGCCGCGGTCTTGGTATTGTTCGAGCCGGTCAGATCGGCCGAACCGCCGACCATCGCAGGCACGTTGGCGGTCAGGACTTCGAGCGCTTCCTGGCTCGATTTACGCGTCGCCCAGCCCGGCGCATCGGTCGAAAGCTGGTTCTTATAGGCGTTGACCGTCGCCGTCAGATCGGCGGGCAATTCGTCCGATTGCAGGGCATTGAAACTGGCGCGGGCATCGTCGTCGAGCGCGGCGAGGTTTGCATCCCAGGCCGCGTGTGCCGCGCCGCTGCGCTGACCTGCCGCGCGCCAAGCGTCGAGGATCGCGTTCGGCACTTCGAAAGGCGGGTAGGGCCAGCCCAATTTCTCGCGGGTGGCGGCGATTTCCTCCGCGCCCAGCGGTGCGCCATGGGTCGCCGAGGTGCCTTGCTTATTGGGCGCGCCGTAGCCGATCACCGTACGGCAGGCGATCATCGACGGCCGATCGCTTTGCTTGGCCGCGGTAATGGCCTGGTCGATGGCGTCGGGATCGTGACCGTCGATCCGCGCGACATCCCAGCCGCTGGCGGCGAACCGCGCCATCTGATCATCGGACACGGTCAAATCGGTGCCGCCATCGATGGAAATGGAATTGTCGTCGAACAGGACGATAAGCCGCGACAGCTTGAGGTGTCCGGCCATGGAAATCGCTTCGTGGCTGATGCCCTCCATCAGGCAGCCATCGCCGGCGAACACGTAAGTATAGTGGTCGACCAGATCGTCGCCGAAGCGCGCATTCATCATGCGTTCGGCCAGCGCCATGCCGACGGCGTTGGCCAGGCCCTGGCCCAGCGGCCCGGTGGTGGTCTCGATGCCCGACGCGTGGCCATATTCCGGATGGCCGGCGGTGCGGCTGCCGAGCTGGCGGAAGTTTTTGATCTCGTCGATCGTCATGTCGCTATAGCCGGTCAGATAGAGGACCGCATAGAGCAGCATCGAGGCATGGCCGTTCGACAGAATGAAGCGATCGCGGTCCGGCCATTGCGGGTCGGCGGCATCGAACTTCAGATGGCGGGTGAACAGCACGGTGGCCAGATCGGCCATGCCCATGGGGGCGCCGGGGTGTCCGGAATTTGCTGCCTGGACGGCATCCATGGCTAGTGCGCGGATGGCGTTGGCCATCTCGTTTTGGCCGACCGCGCCGGCTCCCTTTGATGACTCGTTATTCATGGAGTGACGACACGGCTTTCGATGATAGTGAGCGGCCGAAACGTTGCTGGGCGACCGAGGGTGAGCGCGGGCAACATGCCCATCTGACCAGTCCCCGTCAACGGATTCGTCGGTGGTTTATCCCCGTTTTGCCCGGCCCGCGTTTTTTACCACGGTCGGCGGTTCCGCGACCGCCTCGGTTGACCCTTCCAGATGGGTGGTCGTACCATGGCGCAGGCGAATAACCACGTGGCTTCGGTGTGCTAAGGTGCAGCTGTCGCGGGATCAAAAACGGGCCGAATATTTTCGGCCGCTTGCTGGCAAGGAAGGTGGCACATGTCTGCTGTCGATGACGCAAATAGAAGACTCGATGCCGCCTTATCGCGACTCGAGTCGGCCTTGCGGACCCACCTCGCAGCCCCGGACAAGGCGTCCGCCGCCGAAGCCGAGCGGGCGCGGCTGGAACAGGAGATGACATCGGTGCGGGGCGAGTTCGCCAACCTGAAGGAAACCTCCGCTGCCGTATCGCAGCGCCTCGACGCGGCGATCGGCAAAGTGAAGACCATGCTGGCCGAATAATACGGCGCTCCGATATAGACACCTCTTTAAACGAGCGATTGGGAAATTCAGTGTCGCAAGTTGAAATCACCATCAATGGCCGTCAGTACCGCGTTGCGTGCGAAGACGGGCAGGAAACCCACCTCACCACTCTCGCCGGCTATTTCGATGGCAAGATGACGTCGCTGATCGACGAGGTCGGCCAGATCGGCGACACCAGTCTGATGGTCATGGCCGGTTTGCTAATCGCCGATGAACTTTCTGACGCCAATGAGGAACTGACGAATATACGCAACGCGGCTGAGAACGATTACGCCAGCAAAGTTAGCGCGCTGGCCGAGCAGATCGAAAGCCTGGCCGATTCGCTGAACGCGGGTTAAGCGCATACTGCATACCC
>JABDJY010000372.1 GCA_013003285.1 Alphaproteobacteria bacterium
GCGGTGAACCGGCCCGGCAATGACGGGATGGCCTTCCGCGACGCCTTCTGCTCGCACTTCCACATCACCACCAGCGGGTTCTTCTCCGATCCCGCGCTGCTCTGTTCGATTCAGGAAATGGGCGCCGACCGCACCCTGTTCGCCATCGACTATCCGTTCGTGCCCAACGAGCCCGGCCCGCAATGGATGGAGCGGCTGATGCTCAACGCCGAGGACAAGGCCAAAATTCTGCACGGCAACGCAGAAAAACTTTTGAGCCTCTAAGCGCCGGCTTATTATCCGGCGGTCTTTTACCGATACACGGCCTGTTACCGATATATGCGAGGGAGTTTATTCAATGCCAAATGGAGCTGGGGAGAACATGATCGAATTAGTCGGCAGCGATTACCCGTATTTTCGCCATGTCAGCGGCGTGCATGACGGGGTGAACCTGCACTACACGGCCGTCCCGCCAGGCCAGTCCTTTACCGCGGTGTTGGAAAACCAACCCTTCCAGGTCAACGAGTTTTCGCTCGCCAACTACACAATGATGCGCGACCGCGGGGTCGATTGGATGGACGCCATTCCGGTTTTCCTAAACCGCGACTTTCGCCACGGCTCGCTTTACGTGCGCCGCGATAGCGACCTCAGCCACCCGTCCGAGCTGCGCGGCAAGACCATCGCCGCGCGCGAATACACCCAGACTGCCGGCGTCTGGTGGCGCGGCACCATGATCGATGAATACGATCTGCATTGGACCGACCCCAAATGGGTCGCCGGGCCGGTGCAGCGCTTCGTACCGCCCGCAGAGGCCGCGGTGCAGACGGTCGAGGGCGATCTGGAGCAGATGGTAATCGACGGCGAGATCGATGCCCTATTGGCGCCGCGCACCGACGACGGCAACAAACCGGAGAGCGAGCGCAAGCTACGCGCGCTGATGCCCGACACCGAAGGGGCTGAGCGCGACTATTACGCCCGCACCGGGATATATCCGCTGAACCATGCGGTGGTCATCCACGAGAGTTGTCTGGCGCAACATCCCGGGCTGCCCAAAACTCTGTTCGACGCCTATTGCGCCAGCAAGAAGCAATATTACGCGGAGAGCGGCATTCAAGACCCGTGGGGCGATCCCACAAACGACGACCCCATCGCCTTCGGCCTCACCGACAAGAACCGCGAAATTGTTGCCACCCTGTGGCGCTATCTGGCGGAGCAAAAACTGATCAGCCAGGTGCCCGATATGGACGCGCTATTCGTGAACGGTGCGGCGGACTTCGTGGACAGCTGAATATCGACAAGCGGGTTTGATTGGGCGCTTCAGGGAATCTTCGGTATGTCAGACGAGTTCGACTACATCATCATCGGGGCCGGATCAGCGGGATCGGTTCTCGCCAATCGCCTCTCGGCCGGCGACGCCACCGTGTGCCTGCTCGAGGCCGGCCCGCCCGACCGCAACCCGTGGATCCATATCCCGGCCGGATTCATGAAGACGCTGACCAACCCCAAGGTGAACTGGCTTTATGAGTCCGAGCCGAGCGAAGGTACCGCTGGCCGCCGGGTCTATGCCCCGCGCGGCAAGACCCTGGGCGGCTCCAGCTCGATCAACGGCCATGTCTATAATCGCGGCCAGGCGATGGATTTCGACAGCTGGGCCCAGCAGGGCAATCGCGGTTGGGGTTATGCCGACATACTGCCCTATTTCAAGCGCAGCGAACGCCGTATCGGCCCGGCCGACGAGGGCTATCATGGCCGCGACGGCGAATTGACCGTCACCGATATCGACGGCCACGACCCAATCTGCGACGCCTTCATCGACGGCGCCGTGGCCATGGGCATTCCGCGCAATGCCGATTACAACGGCGCCACGCAGGCGGGTGTTGGCTATTTTCAACGGGCTATCAACAAGGGGCGCCGGATCAGCACAGCGCGCGCCTTTCTGCACCCGGTCAAGCACCGGCCCAACCTCGATATCCGCACCAATGCCCATACGCAAGCTATCCTGTTCGACGGCAAACGCGCCGTTGGCGTGCGCTACCGCCGGGGTGGCCAAGAGATCGAGATCCGCGCACGGCGCGAGATTGTGCTGTCGAGCGGCGCCGTCGGCTCGCCACAACTGCTGCAGATTTCCGGCGTCGGCCCCGCCGCACTGCTTAAAGAGATCGGCGTCCCGGTAGTGCATGATTTACCGGCGGTGGGCGAGAACCTGTCCGACCATTACGGCGTGCGGATGTCCGCCCAGGTGAAGAACGGCCGCACGTTGAACGAGCGCTCGCGTGGCCTGTCGCTGGTCGGCGAAGTCGCCAACTATGCGCTGCGCCGCAAGGGCCTGCTGGCCATGACGCCGAGCCAGGTCTTCGTTTTCTGGAAGTCGAACACGGCGATGGACTTTCCCGACCTGCAACTCATTTTCACGCCGGCTAGCTACAAGGACGGCAAGATCGCGGAACTCGACGATTATCCCGGCATGACCGCGGCGATTTTCGCCATGCGGCCGCAGAGCCGGGGCTTTATCCGCGCCCGGACACCCGACGCCAACGACAAGCCGATGATCCAGCCCAACTATCTGTCGCACGAATACGACCAGCAGCTCACGGTCGCCGGCCTGCGCCTGCAACGGCAGCTGCTGCGAACGCCCGAGATTTCACATTATTTCGACCGCGAGGCGGTGCCCGGCGACGCGGTGCAGAGCGACGACGAGTTGCTCGACTTCGCGCGGCGCTATGGCACCACCGTGTTCCACCTGATGGGCACCTGCCGCATGGGCCCCGGGGCCGAGCGCAACAGCGTGGTCAGCGACGAGCTCAAGGTGCACGGCATCGAGGGCCTGCGCGTGGTCGACGCCTCGGTGATGCCGACAATGCCCTCGGCCAACACCAACGCCTCGACGATTATGATCGCCGAAAAGGCCGCCGACATGATTCTGGGGAATGCTCCGCTGCCAGCGGCAACGCTGTAAGCGCTGCTATCTTGCGGAAGGCTGATCCGCTGCAGGGTTCAGGCCGATCGATCTTTAGTAAGATACCCGAGCGCCCGCTGACGACGGCTTATCGCCACGATCAGGCATGACGAAATTTACCCCCTGAAAATCACGCCTTGACATGAAACCTTTCGGTATCATATTAAATGATACCGTTTGGTATTATGTTAGGAGAAATTCATGACGCGATTACTCGCCCTCTCATTGCTCAGCAGCGGGCTGCTGTATTTAACCTCCACCGCAACGATCGCGGAAAGCATCCAAAACCAGCCAGCCGAAAAACTTGGCTGGAAAACAACACCCGAAGGTGTCGCCTTCGCCGCTCTTGTTGGCGATCGATTCTCGGAACCCTATATGGCCATGGTCAAACTACCCTCAGGTCTGATCAGTCCCGCACATACAAAAACGGCGAATATGTTTGGCGTGATAATATCTGGCGCCATGGTCCACACCGCCGTCGGTGCCGACCCCAAGGATGATGTTATCCTGCCGGAGGGCTCCTTCTATAAGATCCCGAAGGAGTTGCCCCACATAAGCAAATGCGTCTCCGAAACAGATTGCGTGAGCTTTCTTTATCAAGACGGAAAGTTCGACTTCCTGCCGGTGGCGACCGGGGTGCCGGAATGATCAACGCCACTGAATCTCCTAGGGTCCATGGTGCATTCCGAGCCCTTGCTGACCCCACCCGTCGCAACATTCTTATGTTTTTGAGTGAACGGGATATGACGATTGGCGAAGTTTCCGATCGGTTCGAGATAACGCGGGCGGCCGTGAAAAAGCACCTTGCCATTCTTGAGGAAGGCGAATTGATCTCGGTTCATGCCAGAGGCCGCGAACGAATCAACCATCTCGAGCCAAATGCCCTGAAAACCGTCTCCGACTGGCTTGGTTACTTCAGCCGCTTCTGGGACGAGCGCCTTGCCAAACTGGATGAAGCCGTCGAACGCCAGGAAACGAAAAAACCCAAATCAGATACATGAAAGAAAGACAAATGCGCACAACAACTATTACGAAATCCGCTTTCTTCCATGCGTCACGCGAGACGGTTTGGGAATTTTTGACCAACAAGGACAAGCTTGGCGAATGGTACTACCCGGCCGAGGCAGACTTTGTTGAAGGCGAGGATTATTGCCTGTATCGGGTCGATGATACGGGCGCAAAGGTGCCGCAAATCACCGGCCGCGTGATCGAACTGAAGGCCCCGGTCAAACTCGTTACAACTTTTGTCATCGGCCCTTTCAACGGCGCTGAAACGACCATCACCTGGACGTTGGAAGAAGCCGCCGACGGGACTCGCCTGTTGCTTACGCACGAGGGTATCGCCGAAGCCGCCGGCGCGGCAGCCATGCATCTGCTCATGGCCCTGGATGACGGTTGGGATAAACATCTCGCGGACTTGCGCGGTGCCGTCGCCAAATAGCCAGTTTCAAGAAACCGCGAGTCTCGGGCAACGCTGTGAGGATGAGTGGGGGCAGGAACTGTTCCTGCCCCCTACTCTATAACCTTGGCCTTTAAAGCCCGGCCTGGGTAATGAACTTGGTGTTGAGATAGGCGTCGATGGCTTCCGAGCCGCCTTCCGAGCCGTAACCGGAATCCTTGACCCCACCGAACGGCGTCTCGATCAGCCCGATACCGTGATGGTTAATCGACACCATGCCGCTCTCGAACGCCGACCCAATCGCCTCGGCGGTCTTGGCCGATTTGGTATAGGCGTAGGCCGCCAAGCCATAATCCAGCCGGTTAGCCTCGGCGACCACCGCGTCGAAATCGCTAAACGACGAGATCGGCGCCACCGGGCCGAACGGCTCCTCGTTCATGATGCGCGCATCCATCGGCACGTCGGTCATCACCGTCGGCTCGAAGAAATAGCCCTTATTGCCCTTGCGCTGGCCGCCGGTCTGCAGGGTCGCGCCCTTGCCCACAGCGTCGGAGACAAAGCCTTCGATGGCATCGATCCGCCGGTCATGGGCCAGCGGTCCCATCTTGTTGGCGGGATCCAAACCGTCGCCCACGGGCAGCGCCGCGGCAAACTCGGTGAAGCCCTCGACAAACCGGTCATAGTGTTTCTCGTGGACCAGGAAGCGCGTCGGCGAGACGCAGACCTGTCCGGCGTTGCGGTACTTGTTGGCGGTCAGCACTTTGAGCGCCACTTCCACATCGGCATCCTCGAACACAATCGCCGGCGAATGGCCACCGAGTTCCATGGTGACCCGTTTCATATGCGCGCCGGCCATCGCGGCGAGTTGTTTGCCGACCGCGGTCGAGCCGGTGAAGGTCACCTTGCGGATGGTGCGATGGGGGATGAGATATTCCGAAATCTCGGCCGGGATGCCATAGACCAGATTGACCACACCGTCGGGCAGACCGGCATCGACGAAACACCGGACCAACGCGGCGCAACTTGCCGGGGTCTCCTCCGGGCCTTTTAGAATGATCGAACAACCGGCCGCGACCGCGCCGGACAGCTTGCGGACCGCCTGGTTGATCGGGAAATTCCACGGTGTGAAGGCGGCGACCGGGCCGACCGGTTCCTTGACCACGAGCTGGGTCACCCCTACCATGCGCGCCGGGATGACCCAGCCATAGCTGCGGCGTGCCTCCTCGGCGAACCAGTCGATGATTTCAGCGCCGAATGCCGTCTCGCCTTTGGCCTCGAACAGCGGTTTTCCCTGCTCTTGGGTCATCATCGCGGCGATCTCGTCGGCGCGCTCGCGCACCAAATCGGCCGCCTTTCGCATGACCTTGTAGCGTTCCACGGCCGATACCGTCTTCCAGGTGCGGAAGCCCGCCTCGGCAGCTTCGAGCGCGGCATCGAGATCGGCGATCCGCGCATGGGCGACATTGCCGATGGGTTCCTCGGTTGCCGGGTTGATCACATCGATCGTTTCGCCGGCGGCGGCCGGCAGCCATTTGCCGTTAATATGGAGTTCGGTATTCGGATAGGCGTTGGTCATGGTCACATTTCCTAGTTTGTCGGATGGCTCTCGCGCGCATAGACGCGGTGTTTATAGAGTTCGGGCCCAGGTCTCTCGCATTCGCCGGTTGCGTTCAAGGCCCCTCAGGTTTTTTCTGCGGCCCACGGGCAGGGTCGGTCAAAACCTATCGGCGGGACGGTCGAGGCCCAGATGGTCGCGCAGAGTTGTGCCGGAGTATTCGGTGCGGAACAAGCCGCGTTGCTGTAGGAGCGGGATCACCTGCTCGACGAAGGGGGTGAGCATGGCGGGCATCACCGGCGGCATCACGTTGAAGCCATCGGCCGCGCCATCGCTGAACCAGTCCTCGATCAGGTCGGCGACCTGTTCCGGCGTGCCGGCGAAAGTATAATGGCCGCGCCCGCCGGCAAACCGGGCGAGCAGTTCGCGCAAGCTGAGGCCCTCGCGGTCGACCAGCCGGACGATCATCGCCGCGCGGCTGCGCATGGTCTCCAGCGTATCAGGGTCGGGAAAATCCTCGGGTTTCAGCGGTTCGTCTAAGGCCAGATGCGAGAAATCCTGGCCGCCAAAGCGCTGCGACAGGGTGCGCCGTCCGATCTCAGGGTCGGTGCGGCTGTTCAGCTCCAACAGCAGTCGTTTGGATTCCGCCTCGGTCGAGCCGATCACCGGGTTCAGACCCGGCAGGATCACCACCTGTTCCGGCGTTCGGCCGGCTTTCGCCGCGCGCACCTTGAGGTCGGCGTAGAATTCCTGCGCCGTCGCCTTTTCCAGATGCGCGGTAAACACCGCCTCGGCATGGCGCGCGGCGAAGTCGCGCCCGGCATCGGACGCGCCCGCTTGCACCAGAACCGGCCGCCCCTGGGGGCTGCGCGGCAGGTTAAGCGGCCCGGCGACCTGGTAGAAATCTCCGTCGTAATCGACCGGACGGATCCGCGCGGCATCGGCGTAAACGCCGGCGCCCGTGCGGTCATCGACCACCGCATCGTCAGCCCAGCTGTCCCATAGGCCCTTCACCACCTGCACGAACTCCTCACCCATAACATAGCGGTCGCCATGGGCCTGGTGATCGGCGCCATAGTTGCGCGCGGCTGCTTCCATCCAGGTAGTGACGATATTCCAGCCGGCCCGGCCGTTGCTCATATGGTCGATTGAGGCGAATTGGCGCGCCAGATTGTAGGGCTCGGTATAGGTACACGACCCGGTGGCGATCAGGCCGATCCGCTCGGTGGACACGGCGAGCGCCGCCAGCAATGTAATCGGCTCCAGCCATAGGCGCCCGGAGCGCGCCGCATCGTTGGACAGCATTAGAGAATCGGCGAAGAAAACGGAATCGAACAACGCCGCCTCGGCCTGCCGGGCCAAATCCTGATAGTGGGTGACATCGGTCGGCGCCAAAGCCGTCGCCGCCGGATGGTCCCACGCGGCCTCATGATGGCCGCGCGCCTGGATGAACAGGTTGAGGTGAAGCTGGCGGCTCATTTGTGCCTAATCTTTCTTCCAGCGTTTGTTGTCGTTCCACGCCCGGCCTGGTGGCGACGACACAACCACCGGCGGATTGTTGATCTGGATGAACTGCTCGACGCGTGCCGCCACGGTCTCCGGCGCGTAAGGCCAGGTGAGATCGAATGTCTCCTCCGCCGGTATCATGCGCAACCGCCCCCAATCGATTGTTATTTATACCCTTAAGCGGCCGGTGTTTATCCCAAATTTTCGCTGAGCAGCGGCTGTACTTCTCGCTTATAGCCGGCCAGTGCCTCGGTGATGCGGTAGCGCGTCGGGAACGGGAACGAAATGTGCTTCTGAACCAACGCATCGCGCACATATTTCTCGATCGGCATGCCCTGCACGACGCCCATGCCGCCGAACAGCTCCATACCCTGTTCGGTCAGCCGCTGCACCGCGGTGCCGGTAAACGCCGTGGCCATCATCTCGTAGGGCTGCCACTCGGCGCTGCCATCGGCGAAGGCTTCCGGATGATCCTTCGCCCAGGCCGCCGTCCAGATTAGCCGGCGCGCCGCTTCAAGGTTGGTCGCCATATCGGCGAGAAACAGGCCGACCGCCTGATGCTGAATGATCGGCTTGCCGCCGGCCACTCGCTCTTGGGTGTATTTCAGCGTTTCCTCCAACGCCGCGCGGCCGAGACCGAGCGTGATGGCGGCGATCGTCACATGGGTGCCCATATCGCTGCGGTCCGGCGGCGCCGGTGCAAGAATGCGGCCCGGCGGCACGCGCACATCGTCATAGAAGATTTCCGCATTATCGCCGACCCGCCGGCCGATCTTCGACATGGGGTAGCGCACCAGGCCTTCCGAATCGCCCTCGACGAGAAACGCCTTGGGGCCATCGACGGTCTGCGCCATGGTGACGATCAATTTTGCCAGGTACCCGACAGTTTGAAAGTTCTTGGCGCCGTTGATCAGCCATGACCCGTCCGGTTGTTCGACGGCGCGGGTGCGGAACACCACATCGGTCGGTGTGTCGGTGAAATAGTCGAAGCCGAAATCGGTGTCGGGTTCGTGGATGGCGACTGTGGTAAAATAGGTGTCGTCTTCGAGGAAGCGCGGGATGAAATAGGCACGCTGTTCGTCGGTCATGCGGATCTCGAACCAGTCGCGCGCGCGCCGCGCCGTCAGCATGTAGTAATAGGCCGTACCGGTGTCGGCCGCAGCCAGTTCCTCGGCAACGAGGCAGGCGGTCAGATGGTCGGACGCACCAGCACCGCCATTTTCCTCTTGCAGCACAAAGGAGCGGAAACCGAGCTGCGAACCCTTTTTCAGCACATCCCACGGGATGCGGTCTTCCCAGTTCGGCTTGGCATCGAGTTCGATCGCGATCGGCTTGATCTCGTTCTCGGCAAAATCGCGCGCCATTTGCTGGAACGCCCGCTGCTCCTCGTTCAATCGGATATCAAACATCATCACCTCCGTTTCCCGATGAACGGCCAATTGTAGAGATCATGTGCGGCAAGTCGATGGCCGAGGAGATGTCTTTAATTATCTTCCATCAACCAGTCAGCGCGCTTGAAACGGTCGCGCTAACGGACAGCGCCGCCGATTGATTCCAGGGTTTAGGCTAGCCCTGACTGCCCCATTTCGAGGAATTTCTGCCGCCGGCGCTCACGCAGTGTGTCACCATCCAGGCCGCGTAACCCGTCGAGCGCGTCGGCGACGGCGTCGCCGAGGCTTGCAGCGGTCGCTTCACAATCCCGGTGCGCGCCGCCCAACGGTTCGTCGATGATGCCGTCGATCACCGAAAATTCCAGCAGGTCGTGCGAGGTAATGCGCAACGCTTCGGCGGCGTCGCGCGCCTTCTCGCCGTCGCGCCACAGGATCGACGCGCAGCCTTCCGGCGAAATCACCGAATAGACAGAATGCTCGAGCATCAACACAGTGTTGGCGGCAGCCAGGGCGATGGCGCCACCGGACCCGCCTTCGCCGATCACAACGGAGACCAGCGGCACGCGCAAGCTCAAGCAGGAGCGAATGGATTCAGCGATGGCTTCGGCCTGACCGCGTTCCTCGGCACCGGCGCCGGGATAGGCGCCGGGCGTATCCACCAGCGTGATCACCGGCAGGCCGAACCGGTCAGCCATGTCCATCAGCCGTTGTGCCTTGCGGTAGCCTTCCGGCCGCGCCATGCCAAAATTATGGATGATGCGCCCGTCCGTATCGCTGCCCTTCTCATGCGCAATGACGACGACCGACCAGCCGCGGAACCGGCCCAGACCGCCGATGATGGCGCGGTCTTCGGCGAAGGCGCGATCGCCGGCCAGGGGCGTGAAATCGGTGATCAGAGCGTCGATATAGTCGGACGCATGGGGCCGATTGGGATGCCGGGCAACCTGCACCCGCTGCCATGGCGTCAGCTTGTCATAGGTCTGACGCAGCATTTTTTCAGCCTGCATCTCAAGCTTACCGACCTCGTCGGCGATATTAAGTTCCTCGCCATCGGAGAGGTGGCGAAGTTCTTCGATCTTACCTTCAAGCTCGGCGATCGATTTTTCGAAGTCTAGAAAGTGACGCATGGGCGCTATCTACCGGCCCGGCGCGCGGTGGGCAAGGGGATGACGTTCGTTCACCAATTGCCGCAGCCGTTCGTCCAGCACATGGGTGTAAATCTGGGTGGTGGATATGTCGGAATGGCCGAGCATTTTCTGCACGCTGCGCAAATCCGCTTCATGGTTCAGCAGATGCGTTGCAAAGGCGTGGCGCAGCACATGCGGGCTGACCCGCCGCTGCTCGATACCCGCCGCGCTGGCCAAATCCTTCAGCATTTGGAAAAAACGTTGCCGCGTCAGGGGACGGCCGTTGCGGCCGGGGAATAGAAAGGGATTGTCGCGGCTACGCCCGAGGAAATTCTCGCGCACCTCCAAATAGGCGCGCACCGCATCGCGCGCCGGCTCGTTCAGCGGCACCATGCGCTCGCGGTCGCCCTTACCCCGCACCACAATGACCCGTGGATCGCGCTGCACGGCGGCCAAGGGCAGGCCGACCAATTCGCTGGCCCGCATGCCGGTGGCGTAGCAGAGTTCGACCATGGCCTTAAGCCGCAGACCCTCCGCCCCCGGATGGGCTGCGGCCGCGGCCAAAAGTGCCGACACCTCGTCTTCGCTCAATATTTTCGGCAAGGAGCGGCCCTGTCGCGGGCTTTCGAGCACGCTGGTGGGATCGTCGGGGCGCAGGCCCTCGGCATGAAGGAAGCGGTAGAACATACGCAGTGCCGATAGGCGCCGCGCTACGGTCCGCGCCGCCATGCCGCGCGCCTCGAGATTTTTCAGATAGCGCCGCAAGGCTTCGGTGGTGGCGCCGTCGAGGGCCGCTTTCGCGACCCCGTTATTGCCGCTTAACACGCGCGCGCAATCGGCCAAGTCGCGCTGATACGACGCCACGGTGTTCGCCGCCGCCCCGCGCTCGGCAATTAGCATCTCGAGAAAGGCCTCAAGATATCGGCTAACTGACTCGGAAGATAGTTTTGCACTTCGCCCTTGCGCGACGACACTCATGGGGTGCCGACCACCGCGATCTCAAGGGCGAAGCGCCGCGCGGCATCCGACAAACCGACCTGCCGCAAGGACTTCACAATGGTATGGACCGCGGCCGGATGGAGCTGCGAAACCTCGCCCTCCCCGACTGCGAGTAAGGTGTAGAGCGCGGTCTCGGCAACCTTACCGGCCTCGGCCGCGCGTTGAAGACCGACCCAGATATCGAGTTGGGGAAACGCCGTTGCACTCGATTCGGCGGCCTCAGCACGCAGCCAAAACGCCTCGGATACTTGTTCGCCCAAGCCATCGAACAGGGACAACACCGTGGCGATGGTGGCGACACCGTTCGCGCCTTCGGCTTCCTCCAGCGCAATCCATTCCGCCAAGCGGCGATTATCCCAGGGGAAACGGCTGGCGCGTACGGTCGCGGCATTGGTCGCACCGGGGATGGTGGTGGCGGGCCGCCGGCCCGACTGATCGAAGACCCGTGCTTGGACACCACCGGTCTGGCGGACTGCACCGCCGGCGTTTCCCGTAGCCATTCGCAGCGCCGGCCACATGCGGGTCAGCGCCAGGGTCGCAGCCTCGTCGGCGCCCCCCCGGTTCGCGGCGCTACGAAACCAGTCGATCGCCTGTTCAACCTCGCCAGCCGCCAGGCTCGCCGCAATCGCCTCACCGGCAAACCACGAGAAGGCCGGCGCCGGCGGCACCGCGCGCAATTGCGGTGCGGTCAATCGTGCGGCCAGCCGCCAATCCTGCTGGTCGGCGGCCAGGCGCCACATCTCGCGCAGCACTTCCGCCTGGGCCACGGCGATGTTCTGACCGCTGGCGGCAAGATACATGGCCGCCAGCCGCAAGGCCGATGAGGCGCCTTCCGGCTCCAACAATATGCTCGCGACCTCGTCGGCGCCGATGCCCAGCCCCGTGTAAATGTCGGCCAGCTCCACCGGCGACAAGGCGCCCCACTTGGCCGCCCGCCGCGCCGCCACCAGGCGGATATCGCGATCCGCGTCGGAGGTTATGGCGACAGCTTTCAGCAAGCTGGGCGTATCGGCCTCGGCAAACCAGGACGGCACCCGCCCGCCGGCGGCTTGGGTCAGCGCCAGGTTCAAGGCGCTGGCGTCACCCGGTGTTGCTAACTGTTTAGCCGTCGGGGTCGCGCCGGAAATAATGACGTTGGCGAGTTCGAAAAATACCGTGTCTTGCGCCAAATTCTGTTCGCGCAGCAGCTCCAGACCCACCACCGCCTCGGAAAATTTCTGATCTAGCAATTGGCAGAATACAAGGGCCTTCTGACCGAATTCAGAAACAAAACCGGCATTCGCCGCCGCAACCGCCGCGCATGCCCCGGCAAAGTCGGAGCTCAGCAAACGGGCCTCGATGGCGGGCTCGATGAGATTTTCCGGGATCGCCCGCGCCGACACCGCGCTCAGCAGCCGCTCGGCATCCTCGGCCGCCCCCAATGCGATCAGCTTTTCGACCCGCAGCCGCACCAAGCTGAGGACATCACGGGTGCTGGCAGGCGGTTTGGCGGCCACCAGAAGAACGCGGCGCGCCAAATCCTGGGCGGCGGCGCTGGCCAACCGTTCGGGCATCGCGGTGAGCAGACGCTCGGCGACGGCGCGCGACGTGCCTTGCCACATATCGGCGGTCAGACCGTTGGCGCCCTGCGTCGATAAACCAACGGCGCCGGTATCGACCGCATCCAACCCCCGCACCCGAACGCTACTGTCGTGGGTGCCCGGTATGGAGCGGAATGTTTCCGATGGGCTGGATTGGCCTTGCGGGACAGCGGGTGCCGGCGTGTCTGTGTCGGTCGCCGGCGGCACCAGGGAGACTGGCGCGCGCGATTGGGCGAGCGCCGCGCCATGCGCGAAAAACAAAGCGGCGGTGGCTATCGTTATATACGAGGTGGCGCGTCGCGGAAGATCAGCGCGGGAACCGGTCATCCGGTATTACCTTTTCGATCTGCTGGTTCGGGGCGGGAATGTCCCAGGTTGCCAGGAAAACGGCGCCCCCAACAGCCACCACAAGAATCAATGCGATTAATATTTTTAGCACCTTATCGCCTATTCCAGTCTATCCGTTCGATCGATTACGGTGGTCTACCACCGCTGCCACTTTGAAGATGCGACGCGCGACAAAAACGGCGGCGCTGTGATAGTTTGCAAACATGGCGATTCCACGGCAAGCGCCATTGCAGCCTGGCGATGATATAATAACAGTGAATGACCGAGTCTGAGCAAATAACCGACGATGGCGGCGGCCCAGAGGGCTCAGCCGACATATCCGATTCCACCAGGGATACCATCGTTATGGTCGGCCTCATGGGGGCCGGAAAAACGTCGATCGGGCGGCGCCTCGCCACGCGCCTCGGATTGCCCTTCGTTGACGCCGACGATGCCATCGAAGAAGCGGCCAAATCGTCGATTTCCGACATTTTCGAGCGGCTGGGCGAAGAGAGCTTCCGCGATGGCGAACGCCGTGTTATCGCCCGCCTGCTGGATGATTCGCCGATTGTGCTGGCAACCGGTGGCGGCGCATTCATGGACCCGGATACCCGCGCGCTTATTGCCGCCAAAGGCATATCCATCTGGCTGCGCGCCGATATCGATACATTGGTGCGACGGACATCGCGCCGCGAAGACCGCCCCCTATTGAAGAATGGCGACCCCAGGAAAATACTGACCAACCTTATGAACCTTCGCTATCCTATCTATGCGCAGGCCGACATCACCGTCGACAGCCTCGACGGGCCCGCCGAGGAAACATTGCAGCAAGTGCTCGACGCCCTGGAAGCGTACCGCACCGCGGAGAAGACATGACATCGAATGCCGATAACCGGCCGACCGATCAGATCAGCGTCGATCTCGGTCAACGCAGCTACGATATTCTAATCGGCCTCGGCCTGATCGAGAGCGCCGGCGCCGCGATCGCGTCGCGCCTATCGACCCCGCGCGCTTTCGTCATTACCGACACCAACGTGGCGCCGCTGTTGGGCGACCGCTTGGCCGCAAGTTTGGACAGCGCCGGCATCAGCAACGAAACCATCGTTCTGCCCGCCGGGGAGGCGACAAAATCCTTCGGGCCGTTCGAAAGCCTGGTGAACGATTTGCTGCAACGCGGCGTTGAACGGGCGACCACTTTGGTGGCGCTGGGCGGCGGCGTCATCGGCGATATAACCGGGTTTGCCGCCTCCACGCTGCTGCGCGGGATCAACTATGTGCAAGTGCCGACGACGTTGTTGGCACAGGTCGATAGCTCGGTCGGCGGTAAAACGGCGATCAATGCCGGTCCCGGCAAGAATCTGGTCGGTACCTTCTACCAGCCCCGGCTGGTGCTCGCCGACACCGCGACCCTCGACACACTGCCAAAACG
>JABDJY010000376.1 GCA_013003285.1 Alphaproteobacteria bacterium
CAACATCTCTTCGGGAATTTCATCGCGCGGCATGACCGAGGTCAACTTGGGCCGGCCCTCGGTCAGGGTGCCGGTCTTGTCGACGATCAGCAGATCGACCTTGGCCAGGGTCTCCAACGCCTCGGCATCGCGCACCAACACGCCGGCCTGCGCGCCGCGCCCGGTGGCCACCATGATCGAGATCGGCGTCGCCAGGCCAAGCGCGCAAGGGCACGCGATGATCAGCACCGACACGGCGGCGACAATGGCGAATGCCATCGACGGCGGCGGACCCCAGATCGCCCAGACGATAAACGCCCCGATCGCGACGGCGACAACGATCGGAACGAAATAGGCCGCCACCAGATCGGCGAGCCGCTGGATCGGCGCCCGGCTGCGCTGCGCCTGGGCGACCAATTGGACGATCTGCGACAGCATGGTCTCGGCCCCGACCCGCTCGGCCCGCATGATGAAGCCGCCGGTGCCGTTCAAGGTGCCGCCGATGACCGTATCGCCGGCGGACTTCTCCACCGGGATCGATTCGCCGGTGACCATGGATTCGTCGAGGACGCTATGGCCCTCAAGCACTTCGCCATCGACCGGCACCGCATCGCCAGGGCGCACCCGCAGCCGGTCGCCGGCGATGACCTGGTCGAGGGTAATTTCTTCGTCACTGCCATCGTCGCGCACGCGCCAAGCAGTCTTCGGCGCCAAATCGAGCAAGGCTCGGAGCGCACCGCCGGTGCGTTCGCGCGCACGCAATTCCAGCATCTGGCCCAGCAGCACCAAGACGATGATGACGCCAGCGGCCTCGAAATAGATTTCCACCCGACCGGCTGCGTCACGAAATCGCGCGGGGAAAATATCCGGCGCGATCACCGCGACCGAACTGTAGAGAAAGGCCGCGCCGGTGCCGATGGCGATCAGCGTGAACATATTGGGGTTCAAGGTGAGGATAGAGGCCCAACCGCGTTGGAAGAACGGCCAGCCGCACCACAGAACCACCGGCGCCGCCAGAACGAGCTGGGTCCAGCCGAACGAGGCGCCCGGCAGGATTCCGTGAAACGAGAGGCCTGGCAGCATTTCCCCCATGGCCATGATCAACAACGGCAGCGCGAAGACCACACCGACCCAGAACCGGCGGGTGAAGTCGATGAGCTCATAGTTGGGCGCTGCCTCGGCGGTCACCATCATGGGCTCGAGCGCCATGCCGCAGATCGGGCAACTCCCCAGCTCGACCTGCACAATTTCGGGATGCATGGGGCAGGTATATTCGGCATCCGCCGGCGCATTCTCCGCCGCCCGGCGATGGGCGCCGCTGAGATAATGGTCGGGATCGCCGCTGAACTTGGTCAGGCAGCCCTGGCCGCAGAAATGATAGGTCGCACCGCCATGGTCATGGTGATGCGGCGTCGCAGCCGGGTCCACATCCATATTGCAGACCGGATCTTTCACGGTTTCGATAATGTCGGCTTGGGGCATTGTGGCGCCTTTTGGCCTATTGGCTCGCCGCGCGGCGGTTGATCGATTCCTGCTGGCGGCGGATTCGTTCGGGCCAGCGGCTCTTGATGTAGGCCAGCACTGCCCAAATCTGTTCGTCGCTTAAAATATCCTCGAAGGCCGGCATGTCGGACTCGATGTCCAACCCGGTGAATTTCGCCGTGCCCAGCTTGGTGATGCCGAACAGGGTGGCGTCGTCATGGTGCCAAGTATGGCCGCGCGCATTATGCGGCGGCGCCGGCAGCCGGCCGAATTCATTGATCTGGCGCCAATTGGGCTGCCCCTCCAAATTGTCGCCGTGACATATGGCGCAACTCTTGGAGTAGACCCTGGCGCCGATGGTCAGCTCCTGCGGGCCGGCCGGTGGCGGCGCGTCTTCCGCCGCCATCGCCGGTAGAGGCAAGGCGAGGACCGGCGCAAGGGCAACAATGGCGAGACCCTTGGTCATTATTCGGCCGCCGAGAAATTATCGAGGATGGGGCAATCGGGTCGGTCATCGCCATGGCATTTAGCGGCCAGGGTCGACAGCAGGGCGCGCATTTGGCCGAGTTCGGCGACCTTGCGGTCGATATCGGCGATCCGGTTGAGCGCGATTTCCTTGACGTCGGCGCTGCGCCGTCCGCGATCGGTGTAAAGCGACACCAGGGCCCTACAATCGGCCACCGTGAAGCCCAAATCGCGGGCGCGGTGGAGGAACCGCAACAAATGAACGTCGCGCTCACCATAATCGCGGTAGCCATTGTCGCGCCGCCGCGCCGGGTCGACCAACCCAATTTCCTCGTAATAGCGGATGGTTTTTGGCGGCAGGCCCGATTGAAGTGCCGCTTCGCTGATATTCATGACGCTATCGCTCTGATTTCGGCGCACCCTGCGTGCGCCCTCCGACTACCTGTATATAGGTAGTCCTTCCAGTAACTGGAAGGTCAAGCAGTAGCGTTTACGATGTCGCCAGGGGCGCCGCGGCGAACAACACACCGAAGGCCCGGCACCACACCACAGCGCTGGCGAATTGGGACAGGTCGGTGCCCGCGGGCACGGTGTAGTTTTGATTGCCTATATTGCCCTTTAGCGGGCCCAAATCGACATATTCGCTATCCTTGACGTCGCCGGAGTCGGTGGGGTCGGGATGGCGCACCAGATAGACCCGCAGATCGGGACCGTTGGTCACTTTCAAATTCTCCAAACGCAGAACGTTGTCGGCATCGGTCAGCTTGAACAATTTGGCGTCGCCGGAACCGCGATGGATGGAATCCGCATCGCGGAATTGTCCGCTGGCCAGAAGCTGCGGTCCGGCCGGCGTCGCCGGCGCGGGCATATCGTCCATGCCCTCGTCCATCGCATGGTCGGGCATACCCAAAGCGGCGGTCAGTACATCATCGGCGATTTCCGCCTTACGCTCTTCCGTCATCTCGGCCAAGGCCGCTGGGGTCGGCACGCCGGGAAATGCTTCTTCGACAACTTCGTCGATAAACAGCGGCGAAACGAGTATCCACGCCACCGCGGCAATCACGACGACGCCGATGGCGCCACCAGTGTATAAAAACTTTCGGTTCATGATCTCGGCCTTTCCAGTTTTACCCGCGCGATAGGACGAGGCGCGATTAAGTGCAGTTGATCCGGTTAACACCGGCCGCCGCCGGCTATTCCACACGCTCTTGTCGGTTCCGACGGGATCTCAAAATTTGGGCATGACCTCGGTGGCGAACAAGTGCATGGAATCCCGCGCTAAATCGACCGGCATGTCATGAAAATTCACCTGCAGGGAGGCGACTTCAAACTCGCCCACGCGTTTTTGATAATCGGATATCTGATCGCTGATCTGCGCCGGCGTGCCGACCCACGCCGCGCCCTTTTCCACCTGACTTTCGAAACTTTCCTTCGCCAGGCCGGCGATCAGTTTGTCGTAGCCGGGATAGTCGTCGGACGACGCGCCGCCAACCCAGTCCGACGAGGCATCGACCAACGAGCTAAGATATTTGTTGATGCGCGTGCTGGCGTGGGCGACCGCCTCGTCGGCGTCGGGCCAGCAGAACATGTGGAAGGCCAGCATAACCCGCCCCTCGCCCGCATGGCCGGCTGCTTTCCAGGCGTCGCGATAGAGGCCAATCAGCTCGGCCATCTTGCCACCCGACAGCGGAATCGCCATCACCGCATGACCGGCCTTGCCGGCATTGACGAAGGATTCCGGTGTCGCAAAGGCGGCAATCCAAAATGGCGGGCGCGGTTTCTGGGTCGGCCGGGGCAGCGATGTGGTCGCCGGGAAGCTGTGAAATTCGCCCTCCGAGGCGAAGCCTTCGGTCTCCAGCAGGCCTTGGATCTGTGCCATGCCCTCGGCAAAACGGCTCTTGCTCTCGTCGAGCGACATTCCGAAGCGGGCAAATTCATGGGGCAGGAAAGCGCGCGCGAACCCAACTTCCAGCCGGCCGCCGGAGATGGCGTCGAGCATGCCGATCTCACCGGCCAGTTTCAGCGGACTGTTGAAAATCGGCAGGACCGCCCCGGTGATCAGGCGGGCCTTTTTCGTGCGTTGCGAGGCCGCGGTGAGAAACACGATCGGGTTGGGGCTGTAGCCGCCATAGGGGTGAAAATAATGTTCGACGATGCGCACATGGTCGTAGCCCAGCGTATCGGCCAGACCGACCAGCGACAGGCATTCGTCGAAATATTGATCGGCCGGCTTTATGTCGGGTCCCACGCAGGGGAAAAACTGCATACCAAACTTCATGGAACCCTCCATACCGGCCTCTCCGGGCCTTTGCGCAACATCGTCCCGCCACACCGTGGCTTAGTACCATCCGCGCTTGACCTAGAACAATGTCCCACCGGTCAATCGTCCTACAATATCCCAAAAACTCTGGGAGATAACATGCAAGTACCCTTACAAATCGATTTTCAAAATATGGACCGCTCGGATGCGGTCGAGACCAAAGTCCGCGAGCGGGCCGAAAAGCTTGAGCAGTTCTTTCCGCGTGTTATCGGATGCCGGGTCACCGTGGTGGCCCCCCATCGCCACCACCGCAAAGGAAAGCTCTACGAGGTCCACATCGACGTCGATGTTCCGGGCAAACATATCCTGGTCAATCACGCCGGCCCGAAAAACCATGCCCACGAAGATATCTACGTCGCCCTGCGCGATGCCTTCGATGCGGCGCAGCGCCAATTGGAGGACCACTCCCGCAAGGTCCGCCAAAAGGTAAAGCACCACGAAGCGCCAACCCACGGTACCGTCTTGCGGCTGTTTGATTACGAAGGCTACGGATTTATCGAATTACCCGACGGCCAGGAGATTTACTTTCACCGCAATAGCGTCGTCGATGACGGCTTCGGTCGGTTGGAGGTTGGTCACGAGGTGCGGCTGGAAATCGCCGAAGGCGAAAGCGCCGAAGGCCCGCAAGCGAGTACGGTCCGTCCCATCGGCAAGCATCATATTGTCGATTAGTTCGCCACCGGCTCGAGCCGGATCAGCGCGCCGGCATCCTCGTCGGTGAGGATGTACAGAAAACCGTCGGGTCCCTGGCGCACGTCGCGCACCCGGCCGAAGGCGCCTTCCAAGAGCCGCTCCTGGCTGATCACGCGCTCGCCATCGAGTTCAAGGCGCACCAGATGGCGGAACTTGAGCGAACCGACAAAAAGATTACCGCGCCAGGCGGGGAACTTGTCGCCGGTATAAAACGCCATGCCCGAGGGTGCGATCGACGGCGTCCAATGGAGCAGCGGCTGCTCCAACCCGTCCTTTTCCGATCCTTCGCCAATGGAAAAGCCGGCATAGCTGCGCCCATAGGTGATCACCGGCCAGCCATAATTGAGGCCCGCCCGCACGAGGTTGATCTCGTCGCCGCCTTGGGGCCCGTGTTCATGCAGCCAGACATCGCCGGTCTCGGGGTGGCGCGCCATACCCTGGGGATTGCGATGACCGTAGGAATAGGTCTCCGGCAGCGCCCCGGCGGTGGTTAGAAACGGGTTGTCGGCCGGCACCGAACCGTCATCGTTGAGACGCACGGTGGTGCCATTATGGCTGTCGAGTTCTTGCGCCTTATCGGGATCGCCGCGCTCGCCCACCGTGACATAGAGCTTGCCATCGCCGCCGAAGGCGATGCGCGAGCCGAAATGCACCCCGCCGCCGGCAAGATTATTGGCCTTGAATATCGTTTCCAGATCGGTGAGACGGTTGCCGTCGAGACGCGCCCGCACCACCGCGGTATGGCCGCCTCGCAGGCTCTTCGCCGCGAACGAGAGATAGATCCAACCACTATTGGCGTAGTCCGGGTGCGGCACCACATCGAGCAGGCCGCCCTGGCCCCTGGCGAACACGTCTGGCACACCGGTAACCGCCTTTCCCTGCAGACGGTCATTCGCAATCACCCGCAGACGGCCGGGCCGCTCGGTCACCAGCATGCGCCCATCGGGCAGAAACGCCAGCGACCAGGGATGTTCGAGACTGTCGGTGACCACCACCGTTCGAAACGACTGCTTCTGGGAGGTAACGGTCTGGGCGTCTACCGGCGCGGACGACCCGACGGCGACGAGGAGTGTTAGGGCAAACGGGATGAGCAAGCTGCGAAAAATCATGGTCCTAGAATAACTCCGATGGGGCACGGGCAGAAAGACCGTACCGGTCACTTTTTGTTGGCTCGCCCGCCGCCGCGAATTTCGCCGGCGCTCCCTTGACCATGGCCGATGTCTAGGCCCAGGTTACAACCTGCGAAATCCACAGAAAAAACCGCCCCAGGAAGTACTAATGCCCGACGTTACCACCATCCGCGTCATCGAATTTCCCAGCACCGGCTTGCTGCCCCACTATGTGGCCATCGAAAGCGGCTTTTTTGAGGCCGAAGGGCTCGACGTAGAGATCACCGCAACGCCCAATTCGGTGTTTCAGATTACCAATTTGATCGATGGCAATTTCGAAATCGCCGGCACCGCCATCGACAATGTGGTGGCCTACCAGGAGGGCCAGGGTGTGGCTGAGCTGTCGCGCGACCCCGACCTGTTCGCCTTCATGGGTGCCGGCCAGGTTAATCT
>JABDJY010000390.1 GCA_013003285.1 Alphaproteobacteria bacterium
CAGAGACCCCGATCGACCCTCAGGCGGTTCATCCCAGCGGCGATTCTCTAACGCTCGACCTGACGACACGCGACATCGGCGTTCCGGCGAGCCTCATTAACGGCAGTGCGCTAGAGGTCCTCGGCCCGGCGGTCGAAGCGTTCTCGACCGAGATACAGATCAAAGGCGCACTCGATACGCGCTCAGCCGACGTAGAGGCCCTGACCGCCTGGCGCGACGGCGGCGGCACGGTCGAGGTTGCCTCGATCGAGTTACAATGGAATACGCTTCGGATCACCGCCAATGGCACATTGGCGCTCGACGGCGAACTGCAACCGGTCGGCTCCTTCGCAACGCGCATCGCCGGTCTCGAAGATTTCATCACCGCCATGGAAGAAGGCGGCGTCCTGTCATCCAGCGACGCCTCAATCGCGCGGATTACCCTGGCCGTTCTAACCCGGGCGTCAGACGATGGCGGGCCGCCGCGCGCGGAAATTCCCATAACATTGCAGGACCGAATCGTGCGCCTGGGACCGGTGGCGCTGATCCAGTTGCCGCCGATTGTCTGGGAATAAACGTCGCGGGTGGTTACTCGTCAGCTTCGTCGTCGCCATTTTCAGTATACTGAAACCGGCCGGCCTGACCGGCTTCGACAACGCCGCGGCGAATGGCGCGGGTGCGGGTGAAGAGATCCTCGAGCTGGTCGCCATCTTCCCAGCGGATCGCACGCTGCAATGCGGTTAGGTCCTCGGTGAAGCGGCCGAGCATTTCCAGCACCGCTTCTTTGTTGCTCAGGAATACATCGCGCCACATCACCGGGTTGGATCCGGCGATGCGGGTAAAATCACGAAACCCGCCGGCGGAGTATTTGATGACCTCGGCGGTGGTGACAACATCGTCGACCTCGCGCTCGGCCTTGAGCTGCCCCTCCAGATCGGCCGCCGTGGCAACGATCGTGTAGGCGATTAAATGGGGCAGATGACTGGTGATCGCCAGCACCCGATCATGGTGAGAAGCCTCCATGATCTCGACGTCGCTGCCGACCCGCCGCCACATCTCGGCGACCCGCGCTACAGCCGTCTCATCGGTCCCTTTATCCGGCGTAAGAATGGCCCAACGGTCACGGAACAGCTCGGCGAAGCCCGACTCTGGACCGGAATGTTCGGTGCCCGCGACCGGATGGCCCGGCACCAAATGCGTACCAGCCGGCAGCGCCGGCTTGACCGCGCGGATGACTTCTTCTTTGACCGAGCCCACATCGGTGACGATTGCGCCGGCCGCCAGATGCGGGGCCATTTCCTTGGCGATCGCGCCATAAACGCCAACCGGGATCGCCAAAACTATCAGTTCAGCGTCGGCGACGGCCGCGCCCAGAGTAGCGTGGACGCTGTCGGCCACGCCCAACTTCTCAGCGGTCGCGAGGGCGGTTGCGTCGGCATCATGGACGGCGACATGGCTTGCCAGGCCACCTTCCTTCAGCGCGCGGGCCAGCGAAGAACCAATAAGGCCGATGCCGACGATCGCCACGCGTTTGAATAGCGGGGTATCAGTCATTTTTTTCGAGAAACTCTTTCAGCGTATCGCGCACGATGGTCATTTCCGCGCGCGTGCCGATCGACATGCGCACCCAGTCGGGCAGGCCGTAGCCACCAACGCGGCGGGTGACGATGCCCCGATCGAACAAATATTGGTACGCCGCCGCGGCGTTCTTCGGCGTCTCGGGGTCGAAGTGGATAATCACGAAGTTGGCGACCGACGGATTAACCGTCAGCCCCATGGCCTCCACCTCGCCGGTAAACCAGGGCATAACTTCCGCGTTGTGACGGCGTGCGGTTTCGGTGTGCGTCCGATCCTCGAGCGCCGCAATGGCGCCGGCAATGGCCGGTGCGTTGACATTGAAAGGTGGCCGGATGCGGTCGAGGATATCGATGATCTCGCTAGGACCGTAAGCCCAGCCGACGCGCAGGCTCGCCAGCGCATATATCTTCGAAAAGGTTCGGGTCATCACAACATTGTCGTGGGCCCGAGCCAACTCGATACCGGGCTCATAGTCGGCGTGGGTGACATATTCCGCGTAGGCCGCATCGATCACCAACACCACGTCGCCAGGCAGGCCGGCATGCAGGCGCGCCAGTTCGGCGCGGCTGACAAACGTGCCCGTCGGATTGTTGGGGTTGGCGAGAAACAGAATACGGGTGCGCTCGCCGACCTTATCGAGCAGCGCGTCAACGTCGGTGGTTAAATCGACCTCTGGCGCGGCGACGGGCATCGCTCCGACCGCATGGGCGGCTATCGGATACATCTGGAACCCATGGGCACTATAGAGGACTTCGTCGCCGACTCCTGCGTAGGCGAGCGCCAGCAAATCAATAATCTGGTCCGATCCGGTGCCGCAGATGACCCGTTCCGGCTCCAGATCGTAATGGGCCGCCAGGGCGTGACGTAAGGATCGGGCATCGATTTCCGGGTAGCGGCGTAGATCTGTGGCGGCATCGATGAAGGCCTGTTGCGCAGCCGCGCTCGCCCCGAACGCGCTTTCGTTCGAGCTGATATTGATGAGTTGTCCGCCGCCCGGCTTCGCTTCGCTGCCGGCATAGGGGGTTACACGCAATACGCCTTCTTTGGCCTGTGGTCGCGCCACGCTTGTCATGCTCCTTATTCCGCCGCCGGGGGGTCAGGCGGTAACCGGGACCGGCGCCGCATAAGCGCCGACCCGTCCCACCGCCGCGGCAGGCAGAGCCAATCGCACATTCGCCAGCCGCTGATCGTCCAGCACCACATGCCCTGCCACATCGGCCAAGTGCAATTGGATTCCGGGTCGGCCCGGATCGTCATACGAAACCAAGTGCGCCGGATCAAACCCGTTTTCGGTCAGGACCGAGCGAATACGGTCGCGGCTGAACGGTTGATCACATTCCAATACAATCAGGCTGCGGTCATCGCCCGAGGGCTCCGTCCCGCCCTTGGCAACAATGAATGCGCTAACCTCCGCTACCTCACCGGCAAGGAGGAACGGAACGCCAGCCACCACCTGTACTGCCGCATCACCGATGCCGCCTTGGACCTGTGGCCACCACGGCGATGTATCGTCCTGGCGCGGGACCGGCACCAACCCCACCGAGGCCTCGCCGCTGGTAACCGACGTGATGACCTGCGCCGAGGTCGATACGGGCAAAAGCGCAGCACCAGCCCCGAAGCGTCCGCGCGCCAGCCGGTCGCCCGTGACGGCATCGCCCACAGGGCAGTAAGCCACGGTCAACCCGCCTTGAATGAGCGTGGAGGCGCCGATGACTTCACGCCAAATCCGCACCAGAGCAAGCGCCGGCAGGTTATCGTCATTGCGCGCCAGCAGACGCCGTAACAGAGCGGCTTCGCGCGACGGGCGGAAAACCGCCGCCTGGGCGGTGTTCTTCAACGCCCCGATATCGCCAACCAACGCGGCCCGCCGCATCAATAGATCATGCAGCGCGTCATCGACGGTATCGATCTCGCGGCGAAGCGCATCGAGGCTGGGGGGCGCGTCGTTCATCTTTCGTTTCTTCCCGGGAAAGGCGGCCACTTTGTAGTGCGAAGGCGGCGTTTTGGCAAAGAAAACGTTGACACCCGCGCGCCTGCCAACCTAGCTATGCCATCGGCTCCACTAGCCTATATCACTGTAAACAACCGGCGAACCGCGCAATCCCATGTCTGTCGTTTCCAATTCTGGCACCCCAATATCGGGTTCGATCGCCGTCCAACCGGCGGTCACCGACCTGCCCGGCCACACGATCGTGCTGGGCGAGATGGAGCCGCTGGAGTTGGCCTCGGGCCAGCGGCTCGGCCCTTTCACCGTCGCCTACCAGACCTATGGCAGCCTAAACGACGACCGTTCCAATGCGATCCTGCTGTGCCACGCGCTGACCGGTGATCAGTATGCCGCCGATACACACCCCATCACCGGCAAGCCGGGTTGGTGGGAGACCGTCATCGGATCCGGGTTACCGATCGATATCGACCGCTATTTCGTCATCTGCATCAATGTGCTGGGCGGCTGCATGGGCACCGCCGGACCGAAGGACATCAACCCCGAAACCGGCAAACGGTTCGGGCTGGACTTCCCGATTATCACCATCACGGACATGGTCGCGGCGCAGAAGCTGGTGATCGACCATCTCGGCATCGACAAACTGTTCTGCGTGACCGGCGGTTCCATGGGCGCCATGCAGGTATTGGAGTGGGCGGCGCGGTATCCGGAACGGGTGTTCTGCGCCATCCCGATTGCCGGCGCGGCGCGCCATTAGGCGCAGAACATCGCCTTACACGAGGTCGGCCGCCAGGCGATCATGGCCGACCCCAACTGGCATGGCGGTAATTATTACGAAGCGGACGATCATCCCCACCGCGGTCTTGCCGTGGCGCGCATGGCGGCGCACATCACCTATTTGTCGGATTCCGCGCTGCACCGGAAATTCGGCCGGGAATTACAGGATCGCACCGATGTCAGTTACGGCTTCGATGCCGATTTTCAGATCGAGAGCTATTTGCGCCACCAAGGCAGCACCTTCGTCGAGCGCTTCGATGCCAATTCATATCTCTACATCACCCGCGCGATGGATTATTTCGACATGGCGGCCGAGCATGATGGCGCCCTGGCACACGCCTTTGGCGAGACGGATGTCCGTTTTTGCCTGATCAGCTTTACCTCGGACTGGTTGTTCCCGACAGCTGAATCACGCCAAATTGTCCACGCGCTCAACGCCGTTGCCGCCTCGGTCAGTTTCGTGGAAATCGAGACCGACGCCGGCCATGACGCATTCCTGCTCGACGAGCCGGAATTCTTCCGCATTCTCTCCGGTTTTCTGGCCGGCGCCGCCGAGTTGCGTGGCCTGAACGGCGATACGGCAACGTCATGAACCGCCGACAATCGTCACCGCAAATTCAGAACCGGATCGACCTGCAACGGGTCGCCGATATGATCGAGCCCGGCAGCCGGGTTCTCGACATTGGCTGTGGCGACGGCGCGTTGCTCGACTATCTGGTCCACTTCAAATCGGTCGACGGCCGCGGCATCGAGCTCAGTCAGGAAGGCGTCAACCGGTCGGTCAGTCTCGGGCTGGCGGTGGTGCAGGGCGATGCGGAAACCGATCTGCACAACTACCCGTCAGATGCGTTCGATTATGTGATCCTGTCGCAAACGCTCCAGTCGATCTACGATGTGCGGGGCACGCTGAACGAGCTCCTGCGGATCGGCCGTCATGCGATCGTCAGTTTTCCTAATCTCGGCTACTGGCGGGTACGCTTCGACCTGCTTTTGCATGGCCGCAGCCCGATATCGGCAAAATTGCCCTTCATCTGGTGCGATTCACCCAATATTCGATTCTTCACCCTGACCGATTTCGTCAACCTGGCCAAAGATATGGACCTGGAGATCGACCGCATCGTCAGCATCGACCATTCAGGCCGGACGACGCCGCGCGCGGCGGTCGGCCGATGGACCAACTGGCTGGCCGAAGAGGCTATTTATCAGTTGAGTCGCGGGGCGTCAGCGGGGTCCGCGGCATCGCCCCCGCCGGAACAGTAACGTAGCCGCGCCGGCGCTGGAGTTCGCCGGACGTCGTTCCGGCATAGATCTGTTTCGCCGCCTCAACCATCACGACCCCCCCCAGCACGCGAAACCAACGGGCGCCCAATTTTTCCCAGGCCGGCGCTGCCGCCAACCAAAATCGTCGGCGGGTCGGCGGCAAAAACAATGCGCGCGTGCCGCGGACCGGGGTAAACATCGATTGGCGCAGGGTTCGGTTCAACTGTTCCAGCGAATAGGGATGACCATGTCCAAACGGCGTATCGTCGGCATGGGCCCAGGTACCGCGGCGGTTCGGCGCGACGACCATCAAACGCCCCCCGTCGGCCAGCACGCGCCACGCCTCACGCAACATGCCGTTCACCTGCTCGGTATATTCCAAACCATGGACGATTAGAATTCGATCCATGGAGAGATCGGCAAACGGCAACACGCCCTCGTCGGACAGACAAACTGCATTGCGGGTACCGTCGTCGGGCACCGACCAGCCCAGGACCCCCATTCGCGCCGGCATCACCGCCGTCACGCGCATGGCTTCATCGGTAAAGGGCCGCAAATAGGGTGTGGCAAATCCGATGCCGAGCACGTTCATGCCGCTGGTATCGGTCCAATAGGCGCGGATCTGACGTCGCACCAACCGGCGCGTCACCTGACCCAGGCTCGAGGCGTAAAAATCGCGAAGATCGACAACATCCGGCCACATGGCTCTACTTTACCACAAGCGGTCTTAACAAAGGCGCAGCGATGACGGATCGCCACAGGTTGCCTATAATCCCCACTGGCTGCCAACGATCCAAGCGACCCCGGGAATGCCCATGACCATGAAACTTTATTACTCCGTACCCTCGCCCTATGCGCGCAAGGCCCGCATCGTGCTGATCGAAGCGCGCCTTGAAGGCCGGGTCGAGACCGAAGCCCTCGACCCCTGGTCCGATCCAGCGGGTTACCGCGACCACAACCCGCTGGGCAAAGTGCCGGCGCTGACCCGCGACGACGGCCCCGCCCTGTTCCAATCCAACGCAGTGTGCGAGTTCCTGAACGCCGAAGGCGATGGACAACTCTACCCCGCCAACGGTCCGGATCGGTGGACGGCGCTGCGCCAACTGGCCCTGGCCGATGGTATCCTCGACGCCTCGGTCACGGTTCGCATGGAACTGACCTTCCACGAGCCCGGCGATATCTCTCAAAAGCTGGTCGAACGGCAAGAACTGTCTGTGGCCCAGGCCATCGATGCGCTGGAAGGCGAAGCCGAAACGCTCGACGGTCCGATCACTATCGGGCAAATCGCCGTCGCCAGTGCGCTGAGTTACCGCGATTTCCGATTTGCCGACGTGGATTGGCGGACCGGTCACCCCAAATTAGCGGCTTGGTTCGAAACCTTCGCCACCCGCCCCTCAATGACGGCCACCGATCCTGCGTTATAATCCGGCAACGTCATGACTTCCCTCACGGCCGCCCAGATCATCGACACATTGGCGATGCAACCCCATCCCGAAGGCGGTCACTTCGTCGAAACTTTCCGTGACACCAACCAGAGTGACGGGAACGACCGCAGCCCGTGTACAGCGATTTATTATCTGCTGCAGGCGGGCGAAGTTTCGGCGTGGCACCGGGTGACCGACGCCAGCGAAATTTGGCATTGGTACGCGGGCGCCCCCTTGGCGCTGCGCACATCGCCGGACGGAGAACAAGCGGGGGAAGTTCGGCTCGGCCCCGACCTGCCCGCCGGCGAACGGCCACAAGCGGTGGTCGAAGCGGGCCATTGGCAATCGGCCGAACCGCTCGGCGCGTGGACTCTGGTCGGCTGCACCGTGGCGCCGGGATTCGAGTTCGCAAGTTTTGAGATAGCGCCAGCCGACTGGCAGCCCGGCAAGTAGCTAAACTTCGTCCGGCTAGTAGTACTGTGCGGTAATCAGGGCGTAGACGCCGAAGCCGGTTAAAATGGCGGCGGAAACCCGCGACACCCATGTCTGATAGCCGCCGTCCAGATAGGGTCGGGCCAGATTGGCGGTGAACGCCAGGGCGAACCACCACAGCGCGGAGCCGGCGAACACGCCGGTCACCAACAGTGCGGCATTGTCGACTGAATCACCGGCGTCCGTGACGCCCAGGGTCACAAACAAACCGGCGAAGGTCAGCATGGTGATCGGGTTGGTGATCGCCAGCAGAAACGTCGAAATAAAATCCTGCAGCAAGCTTTCGGTATGAACCGTGCCGACTTTCGCCTGCGCCTCACGGCGCGAACGCAGGAATAATGTTTTTGCCGCGAGGAGCAATAAAACGACCCCCCCGGCGGTACGCAGACCGGCCTGGTGATCGGCAATCCAAAGCTGGATCGCGCTGATGCCAAACGCCGCGATGGCGCCGTAGATCGCGTCGCCGAACGCCGCTCCGAGCCCCGACAACAGGCCATGCATGCGGCCCTCCGACAGGGTGCGCTGCACGCACAACACGCCGACAGGACCAACGGGAGCTGCGAGCACCAAGCCGAACAGTAAGCCATTTATCAGAATGTAATCGGTCAAATCAGGATGTGTCGGCGGTTGGCGTCATGATCACCCCATATGGTGCGGGGCGCGATGACCTCATAACAGATTCTTCTGCCATATAAAAATACGAGAATTAAAAGATGCTTTCCGCGCGAAAAAATTTTTCCGGCGCCACCATGACATCTTGAGCTTCGACCAGTGCCAGTTCGCTTTTACCCAGCCGTGCGGTTTCCGTGAGCAAGGCATGGACCGCACTCGCCGTTCGCGACAGGGCTTCCGCCGCGTCGTTGCCAGCGAGCAGAGCAACACAAAATAACGCCGCGCACAGATCACCGGCGCCATGGGGCGAGACGTCAAACGAATGCGCCGGCGTTGTCACCAACCAAGCGCCAGCGCTGTTAACCGCCGCCATGGCGACTGCTTCCGAGGCCAGCGCCGCATGGTCGACACTTGTTACCAAAACAGTCGAGGTTCGGTAATCCGGTTCGATCAGCTTGCGCGCTGCAGCGATTATCTCGTCGAGAGGCGCGCCGTTCAACGCATCGGGTGCGCTTTCAGCCAAGATCGACAGCTCGAACAGATTCGGGGTCAAAATATCGGCCGCCGGCGCCGCGCGTTGGCACATAAACGCGACAATCTCGGCATCCACATAGATCTCGCCATCATCGCCCATCACCGGGTCGCAGCAATAAAGTGCGCCCTCATTGGCATTCCGCACCCGGGCGACGGCGTCCAGAACCACGCCACCGGCGGCAACATCGCCCAGATAGCCCGATAGAATTCCATCGCAATGGGCCAGGGCGCCGCGGCGGTCGAGACCATCGATCACACCGGCCAATTCACCCGCCGATACGGTCCTGCCGGCATGGTCGGGATAACCGGCATGGTTCGACAACATCACCGTATGAACCGGCCACACCTCATGGCCGAGGCGTTGCAGCGGCAGCACAATCGCGGAATTTCCCACATGGCCATAAGCGACATGGGATTGGATCGAGAGAATATTCAAAGGGCTACCATCCTGCGGATCGGTCAATAGTCGGATTTGGCCGCCGATTGAGCACGAATTTCAAGTTTTTGTTTGACCGACGCGAATCCGCATTGATAACAGGATTCCCGTACGAGCCTGGATGCGGAGCCTACAATCTGACGCCTTAAAGGGGTCCGGTGGAAACACCGGGCCCTTTTTTCAGTTTCCCACTGCACTGCGGTCCAGACAAAAGAAAGCGCCAGGTGCATGGACGCGGAGCCCTTGACGCCTGACGCTTTCCGGGTCTTGTCCGCGCCGGGATTGCTCCCTTTGCTTCTGAGACCTTCGGGTTTGTCCCTCCGCGACCGAAGCCTCGGCGATACCAACCCGTGACACTTACAAGCTGCTCCGCTTGGAACCGCCTGGTCGTAGGTGACGCACCCCTGGCCGATACGTCATCCCCGGCTCCCGGCGGCTGCCGAACTTCCGGTTTTGACACCTTCCGTCCAGTAACCCTTACGGAACCTGAACCCACAGGGGGCCGCCAACTGCTTCTGCCTTTCTGCCCGTTCCGGTCCGCAAGCGGACCTTCCCTGGTTTGAGGCTACGTCCCGAATTCCCGGCCGGCGAGTGCCCTGGAATTGAAACGCCGTCTCTCCCTCCAGCCGGCTGACGTCATCCGCCGAAGCGTTTGTCGTCGGCCCGCCTTGTCCGCCCGTCCAGCCGAAGCTTTCCGGGTGGCTGCGTCGTCGACCCGAAGGTCTCCGCCGCCAGGGGGAGCCGCCAATGCAGCGACCTACCTCCCGCTTCCAGCTTCCCTCCGTGAAACTGCCCTGACCTCCCGAAGGTGGTCCTGACCGTCCCGCGGATGCCTCGCTCGCCGTTGGTGTCAGCGCCTACGTCCGAAGACAAGGCTGCCGGTCATCAACGACCCGCTTGGCGCGGGTTGCCGGAGGTCGCCTGCGTCATCGAAACGGTTACCCGCCTCGCTGCGCCCAACGACCTGGCGCAGACAGTCCTTCCGAGGAAAGGGGCTCCGAGGAGCCAAACCGCCTACCGGCTTAACCTGCCAGGTCCACTTTCGACTATCCGAAGATAGTGGCCGCTTTCCCGCCAGACGATTCTCCCCCTTTACCTTGCTAGCCCCCTCGGGGCCGGTTCGGCTCTTTCGAAGGACCGCGAACGGTCTTTTCGGAAGCGGCGAAGGATCTGCCGTCACGCTTGCGCGTGCTGGGAGTATGTTCCGATTCTAAGGCCCCTCTCGGCAACTCGAAAAAGCCGATTCTTTGAAGTTTTCTGTGCATAAATCGGCATTGTGAACACAAACCCTCCACAGCTTTTCCACAGGCCGGCGAAATAACCTTCACGTAAGTAGTCGTATTGCGCCGGACTTGGCTCGAAAATCCGCGATATACCGGGCGCTGCGATTGACGAACACAATCCGCCGGTCTAAACCAATTTTGCTTATCGATACCAGCCGGGCAGCCGCTCTGCTTTCTCATCCTTGCATGGTCGCGACGCCCTTGGGCGGACTGACCGTTAGTCTAGGACGGCTTTGTCGATAGGCGGGAAGCTCTGGAGAAAAAGGTTCATGGCGACCGGTAACCGTCCCCTGTCACCCCACTTGCAGGTCTATAAACCGCAGCTCACGTCTGTGCTGTCGATACTTCACCGGCTTACGGGCATCGCCCTGGCGATCGGCACCTTGCTCCTGGTGTGGTGGCTCGTCGCCGCCGCCAGCGGACCCGAGGCCTATGATGCTGCGCAAGGCTTCATCGGCTCGATCATCGGCCGCTTGCTGCTGTTGGGCTGGACATTTGCCCTGTTCTACCATTTGGCCAATGGCATCCGGCATCTGGCCTGGGATAGCGGCTGGGGCTTCGAGCTCAGCACCGCCTATTCCACGGGCTGGGCGGTGGTGATCGTCTCGATCGTTCTGACCCTGGTCGCCTGGGTTGGCGGTTACGCGGCACTGTGAGGTATCTGACATGAGTTTACGATCACCCCTCGGCCGCGCCCGTGGCCTCGGCTCGGCAAAATCGGGCACGCAACATTGGTGGGCCCAACGGCTGACCGCCATCGCGCTTGTGCCGCTGACCATCTGGTTCGTCATCGCCATGGTCGCCGCGACCGGTAGCGATCACGCAAGCGCGCGCGAATTCATCGGCAATCCGGTGACCGCGGTGCTGCTGATCTTGCTGATCGTCGCCACCTTCCACCATGCCCAGTTGGGCCTACAAGTCGTGATTGAAGATTACGTGCATACGAAGCCGGTCGAAATCGCATTGCTGATCGCCGTCAAAGGCGCAGCTATCGTGTTGGCGCTGATCGCCATTTTCGCCGTGCTCTCGATTGCATTTGGAGGTGCGTAATGGCGACCAATGGCAGTTATGAAATTATCGACCATGATTACGACGTCGTGGTCATCGGCGCCGGCGGCGCCGGTCTGCGCGCCACGTTCGGGATGGCCAATAAGGGGCTGAAGACGGCCTGTATCACCAAGGTCTTCCCGACCCGCTCCCACACGGTCGCGGCGCAGGGCGGTATTTCCGCCGCGCTGGGCAATATGGGTAAGGACGATTGGCGCTGGCACATGTACGACACGGTCAAGGGCGCCGATTGGCTCGGCGACCAGGACGCCATCGAATATATGGTGCGCGAAGCGGTGCCAGCGATCATCGAGCTTGAGCACCAGGGCGTGCCGTTCAGCCGCACCGAAGAGGGCAAGATTTATCAGCGCCCGTTCGGCGGCATGACCACCAATTACGGCGAAGGCACCGCGCAGCGCACCTGCGCCGCCGCCGACCGGACCGGCCATGCCATCCTGCACACGCTGTACCAACAGGCGCTACGCTTCGACGCCGAGTTCTTCATCGAGTATTTCGCCCTCGATCTGATCATGGACGAAGACGGCTCATGCCGCGGCGTCATGGCTTGGAACCTGGACGACGGCACCATTCACCGCTTCCGCGCCCACCAGACGGTGGTCGCTACCGGTGGCTATGGCCGCACCTATTTCTCGTGCACCGGCGCCCACACCCAGACCGGCGACGGCGTCGCCATGGCCGCGCGGGCCGGCATGCCGCTGCAGGATATGGAGTTCGTGCAATTTCACCCAACCGGCATCTATGGCGCCGGCTGCCTGATCACCGAGGGTGTGCGCGGTGAAGGCGGTTATCTGACCAATTCCGAGGGCGAGCGCTTCATGGAACGCTATGCGCCATCGGCCAAGGATCTCGCCAGCCGCGACGTGGTCAGCCGCTCCATGACGATCGAAATGCGCGAAGGCCGGGGCGTGGGCGGCGATGCCGACCATATCCATTTACATCTCGAACATCTCGACGCCGACGTGATCCATCAGCGCCTGCCCGGCATTGCCGAGACCGCGCGGATCTTCTCCGGCGTCGACGTGACCAAAGAGCCGATCCCGGTGCTGCCCACCTGCCACTACAATATGGGCGGCATTCCGACCAATTATCACGGCGAGGCGGTCACGCTTAAAAACGGCAATCCGGCCACCCCGGTGCCGGGCTTGATGTCGATCGGCGAAGCAGCCTGCGTTTCGGTGCATGGCGCCAACCGGCTGGGCTCCAACTCGCTGCTCGATTTGGTCGTGTTCGGCCGCGCCGCCGCAAACCGGGCCGCCGAAATGGTGACCGCCGGCGCATCACACAAGCCGCTGGCGCCCGACGCCGGCGACAACGCGCTGGCCCGCCTCGACAAGCTGCGCCACGCCAGTGGCGACACGCCGACATCTAATCTGCGCATTCAGATGCAGCGGACCATGCAGGACCATTGCGCGGTGTTCCGCACCGGCGAGGTTTTGCAGGAAGGCGTCGACAAGCTGGATCAGGTTTGGGGCGGTCTCGACGATCTGCACGTATCGGATCGCTCGATGGTGTGGAACACCGATCTGGTGGAAACCCTGGAACTGGACAATCTGATGACCCAGGCGGTGGCGACACTCGGTTCGGCGGTCAACCGCACCGAAAGCCGCGGCGCCCATGCCCGCGAGGATTTCCCCGATCGCGACGACGAAGAATGGATGAAGCACACATTGTGCTGGGTCGACGATAAGGGCAAAACCACGATCGATTATCGCCCGGTGGTCCTGCAACCGATGACCAACGAAGTGCAGAGCTTCCCGCCCAAGGCGCGCGTTTACTAGAAATTTGTCCCCCAAATGGCGCGCCCCCGCGGCGCGTGCATGGTGACAGAGGAACAATGGTTCATGGCTGATTTCGCACTCCCCAGAAACTCGAAGGTCCAAGACGGCAAGGCCTGGCCGAAAACGGAAGGCGCGACCAACACGCGCGACTTCAAGGTCTACCGCTGGTCGCCCGATGATGACGATAACCCGCGCGTCGATACCTACACGGTCGATATGGATACCTGCGGCCCGATGGTTCTCGACGCGCTGATCAAGATCAAGAACGAGATCGACCCGACGCTCACCTTCCGGCGCTCATGCCGCGAAGGGGTGTGCGGATCGTGCGCCATGAATATCGACGGCACCAACACGCTGGCCTGTACCTCGTTCAATTCCGATATCAAGGGCGACGTGAAGATCAATCCGCTGCCCCATCAGGAAGTGGTCAAGGATCTGGTGCCGGACATGACCCATTTCTTCGCCCAGTACCGCGAGGTCGAACCGTGGCTGAAGACCGACAGCCAGGCGCCGGAACGCGAGCGCCTGCAATCGGTCGAGGAACGCGAGAAAATCGACGGGCTGTGGGAATGCATTCTGTGCGCCTGCTGCACCACCTCGTGCCCGAGCTATTGGTGGAACGCTGATCGTTATCTGGGTCCGGCGGTCTTGCTGCAGGCCTATCGCTGGCTGGCCGACAGCCGCGACGAGGCGACCGGCGACCGGCTCGATAATTTGGAAGACCCCTTCCGCCTGTATCGCTGCCACACCATCATGAACTGCGCCAAGACCTGCCCGAAGAGCCTCAATCCGGCCAAGGCCATCGCAGAGATCAAGAAAATGATGCTGGAGCGGCAGCTTTAGCGCCGGAAGACCCTCATCCAGAAACGTCACAGGGCCGCCGGACAATCCAGCGGCCCTTTTTCGTTTGTGCCCTATTTGGTTCGTGCCCTATTTGGTTCGTGCCCTATTTCGTTCGTGGAGGAAAGGTATGTATACACCCGACGCCTTTGCCGAGACCGAGCTGGATAGTCTGCACGACCTGATCGAGAGTTATAATTTCGGCATGCTGATCTGTCATGGCGAACCGACGCCGCTGGTGTCGCACCTGCCCTTCGTGCTCGACCGGTTGCAGGGTCCCAACGGCACGTTGCAGGCCCATATGGCGCGCGCCAACCCCCAGTGGCAATGCTTCGACGGCGATGTGCTGGCGGTGTTCCGCGGCCCCCACGCCTATGTCTCGCCAAGTTGGTACACGCCCGACGCGCCCGCCGTGCCGACGTGGAACTACGCCGTCGTTGAGGCGTACGGCACGCCGCGTATGGTTGAGAATCCGCAGGCGCTTCGTGCCCAGCAGGAACGGCTGGTCGCCGCCAATGAGGCCGGCCGGTCGCCATCGTGGAATATGGACAGCCAGCCGGCGGCCTATATAGATGGCATGCTCAAAGGCATCGTCGCATTTGAGATTCCGATCGACCGGTTGGAGGGCAAGTTCAAGCTAAGCCAGAACCGCTCGGCGACCGACCAACGGCAAGTCGCCGAAGCGCTCGGCGAAAGCGGATCAGAGGACGGTTTGGCGCTGTCACGGTTGATGGATGCAGAATGAAGAACGTCGTGAGTTACGCTTAGTCGTCAGACTGACAATCACTACAATCAGTCACAGTCAAAATCACCGCCAAAGACGTCGCCGCCAGAATCATTGCCACGAAATATATAACTCAAAACCGTCAGAATGATCGCGACCATCTGAAACAACACGAAACAAACGGCCGACCTACCCAAAACAGACTCGCTGTCGGCAAAGGGGACCGCCAGGTTATCGAACAATGCACTGCATACGGCAATCGCATCGAAACCAAATGGCGGCGTCCCAGCCAGGGCGCCGAACAATAGGAAAATTAGGGCACCCCAGAGAAAACCATAGGCCACCGCCTGCCAAAATGTCTTCGCCAATGAACCGCCGAGATAAATACTCCCCAACAGCCCAACCACCAAAACGATCAATGCAACGACTTCCAGTGCCATTCGATCAATTCAACATTTCTGGGCTAATTCGCATTGAACGCGCCAATGGCGGCTACCCGGCGTCTGCCCATTATTTCATCGCGCGCATTACGACGCACGGTCATGAACCTCTCCCAATAATATAGCCGCAGATTACAATGACGACCGGCCCGACCAGGTGAAATACGAGGCCCATAGCCAGTTCTTCGATTCCATACCGTCCCAGTCCCACCAGGGAGATCGACAATACAAACATTAAAAGCCCCGACAGGAAGCCGTATTCTATACCCCGCAGAAGCGTCTTGGAGATAAAACCAATTCCGAAACATCCCACCAGCTTAACGATGAATATGACCGCGACGGCGAATCCCGGATCTTCTCCTTCAAACATACCCAGCCGCGTTAATTGGCATAGAACAAGACTCGGAAGACAGACTGCCGGTGTCCTGCCATTTCGCCCATCGCGTCATTAGGCACGGTCATAAACCCATCCCGAAATGCGGGCGCAGATTACGATGATGACCGCCCCAATCTGGTGAAACACGAGGCCTATAACCAACTCATCGATTCCATACCGGCGCAGCCCCACCAGGGAGATCGACAGTGCAAATATTAGAAGCCCCCACAGAAAGCCGTATTTTATCCCCCGCCAAAGCGTCTTGGTGAAGAAACCAAAACCGGTACAGCCGACTATGGTGATGGGGTTGGCGGCCAAATCGAAGGCTGTCAGGAGAATATCCGGCACCATCCGACTAGCCCAACTTCACTACAAAAAACCTCATAGGTTGTATATAATAGTATTATACACCTTTATCAAGGAGTTCCCTGCACCACAGCACGAAGCGGGGACGGCTCTGTAGACAGTCTCGTACTTGCGAAATTAATGCCGAAAGTTAGGCGCGCGCTATTTCACCCGGCGCAGGCGCGGTGGTGGTTTCTGAGCGCCATTGCTTCTGCCCTGCCCGCCGCCGCTGCCACCGGGGCCCTGCCCCCGGCGCAACAAGCGGTAGAGATAGAACACGCCGACGGTGATGATGATCGCGCCGACCAGGTGAAGTCCGAGGCGCACTGCCAGGGTATCGAATTGCAGCGGTTGGGGACTGCCCAGGGCGATGGAGAAAATGAAGATCGCCACACCCCACAGAAAGCCATATTTCAGCGCCCGCCACAGGGTCTGAGAGTACACGCCGAGGCCGATATAACCGACCAGGGCGAAGGGGTTGGCGGCCAACTCGATGGCGCCGTTTAGGTATTCCAGTATCACCCGCTTAATCCGATCTATCTGCAATTCTCAAGTGGCGCCGACCCTATGACATCGACTCGCGGCGCGCCAAGTTTGTGGTCTCGCCGCCGCGCCTCGGCTTTGGTATAATCGCCGGCGATTAACAACCACCCCGTTCAAGCGGTAGATGCGCCATGAAACTAACCAGCGAACAACTCGCCGAATTCGACCAGGAGGGTTGGGTCTTCCTGCCCGATGTCTTCTCGCAAGAAGAAATCGACGTGCTGATGGGCGAAGTGCCAAAAATCTTCGCCATGCGCCGCGACGAGGTATGGCGCGAAAAAGACGGCGAGGCCGTCCGCACCGCCTTCGCCGCCCATACCTATAACGAGGCGTTTCGCCGTCTGGGCGCCCATCCGCGCCTGCTCGAGCCGGTGATGCAGCTGGTCGACGGGCCGGTCTATACCCACCAGTTCAAGATCAACGGCAAGGCCGCCTTCGACGGCGATGTCTGGCAGTGGCACCAGGATTACGGC
>JABDJY010000423.1 GCA_013003285.1 Alphaproteobacteria bacterium
GCGATAGGGAATGGGACACCGGCCAGCCCATGACACCGGCGCGCAAGGTCTCGCTCATGACGGCACCACGCCGTGATCACGCAGCACGCCGAGCAAGGGCAGTAGCGGCAGGCCCAGGATCGAGAAGAAATCACCCTCGATAGCGCTGAAAAGCTGGGCGCCCAGCCCTTCCAATTTATACGCCCCCACGGATTCACAGATCGGATCGCCCATCTGTTCAATATACCATTCTATGAAATCATCGCTTAGATCGCGCATTTCCAGATGCGCTTGGTCATTGTCACGCCAAATGACGTCGCCGTTGCACACCAGGCTTACGCCCGCCATCAATGTATGACGGCGACCGCGCAGGGTCATCAGATGGGCCCGCGCCTGATCGAGATCGGCGGGTTTATCAAATAATTGGCCCTCGCATTCCAATACCTGATCGGCGCCGATCACCAACGCGCCGCGATGGCGCCGGGAGACGTGCTGCGCCTTTAGCGCCGCCAGGGTTTCGGCGACCGCAGGCGGCGGCGCGCCTTTCCGGGCCAACGACAGCTTTACCTCGGCCTCGTCCAGATTGGCCGGCTCGATTTCGTGGGGCACACCGGCAGCGCGCAGAATATGGGCCCGCGACGTACTGGCCGATGCGAGAATAACCGGTGGCGCGGAAGGCTCTGCAAGCGCTGTCATCGAATTCTTTTATTCGCTGGATTCGGCTTGGCGGGCGAGATGAGCCATCACCGCCGCGGCGGTTTCTTCGATCGATCGGCGGGTCACATCGATCACCGGCCAGTGCCGTTCGGTGAAATAGCGCCGCGCCTCGGTGATCTCGGCACGTACCCGCTCAGGGTCGATATAAGGCGTCTCGCCTTCTTGCTGCAGTAACGCCAAGCGCGCACGGCGCAGCTCAACCAACCGTTTGGGGTCGTTCGTCAGACCGATCACCATGGCGTTTTCGACCCGGTCCAAGACCTCCGGCAGGGGTATTCCCGGTACATAGGGCACGTTAACGGCCCTCACCCCACGATTTGCCAAATACAGACAGGTAGGTGTTTTCGATGTTCGCGAAACGCCAACCAAAATAACGTCGGACTGATCATATTCCTCGGCCCGCTGACCGTCATCATGGGCCAATGCCCAGTCCATGGCCTCGATCCGTTGGAAATATTCGGCATCCATCTCATGCTGGCCGCCAATACGGTGCAGGGGTTGGGCATCGAGAAACTTGCCGAAAGCGGCGATCACCGGATCAAGAACCGAAATACAGGGCACTTTCAAACGGCGACAGCCATCGCGCAACTGTTCGCGTAGAGCGTCATCGACGAGGGTAAACATGACCGGACCAGGCTTCTCTTGGATGGCGTCGAGGACCACATTCATCGCATGCACGGTGCGCGCCATAGGCCACACATGCTCGACCGGTTCCACATGGTCGAACTGAACCAGGCAGGCGCGCGCAACCGAATGGATCGTCTCACCGGTCGAATCAGATACCAAATGCAGATGGAACGCCTGATTATTCGCTGAGTCCGCCACCGATTTCGACCCGGTCATAGCGCTAACCCCTTGTTGAAAACTGCCTGACATTGTGGATAACCCCGTCTTCTATTCACATGCAAAAAAGATGCTGTCGAAGACATGCTAACTATCAACAGGTTCGTGCGCAGGCGAATACTATTGCCACCGATCGGTGGATCAAATGATGCGATATGTTTATCCACATACTTATCCCCGAAGCGACGCCAGTTAGAAAATTTGAAAATATCTACTCACCAACTAGTTACCCGATAAACCCACAAAAGTAGCCCTCGGCGGTGTAAGTCTCCGAGACAATGAATAACTCTGCGGATCAACCATTAACACCGGTAATTCACCGGACCCACTACCTCAAAATCCTATTTAATAATAAATCTTTATTAGAATATGGGTCTGGCAATCCAATCTCCGTTCCGCATAATGCCGGTCCTGGCCAGTCCCTCAATCCTTGACCTCAATCGCTGAATCGAAGCTTACGTGACCAAAATATTTCTATCTGCGCTGGACGGGGAAACCCTACCCAGACCGCCATTTTGGTTCATGCGCCAAGCCGGTCGATATTTACCCGAGTATCGGGAAATCCGGAAGACCGTAAGCTCATTTCTCGATCTTTGTTACACGCCAGATTTGGCAGCCGAGGTGACGGTTCAACCAATCCGCCGCTTTCACCCGGACGCGGCAATATTGTTTTCAGATATTCTGGTGATCCCTGATGCCATCGGCCAATCGGTTAAATTCAGCGAAGGTGTCGGACCGCAACTTGAGCCTGTTCGATCGGTCAAAGATTTGGCCGGTTTCTCATCGGAAAAAACAAATGTGCATCTCGCGCCTGTGTTCGAGACTGTACGACGGGTGAAGGCCCAGCTTGCCGACGATGTCGCACTCATCGGATTTGCCGGCGCGCCGTGGACGGTTGCCACCTACATGATCGAAGGCGGAACCAGCCGCGATTTTGCTCATACCAAGACTTGGGCGCGCGCCGATCCGGAAGGGTTCGATCAGTTATTGTCGCTCCTCGTTGCGGCAACCAGTGATTATCTCATCGGCCAGGTCGAGGCCGGCGCCGATGCGCTGCAGCTATTTGATACCTGGGCCAGCGCGGTTCCAGCGGACCAATTCGATCGCTGTGTTATTGCACCGACACAACAAATAATTGCCAATGTCCGAGCCGTGAAACCGGGCATGAAATTTATCGGATTTCCGCGGGGAATTGGCCCCGCGCTGGCCCCATATGCCGCCAAAACAGGCGTAGACGCTGTCGGTATCGACAGTGGAATGTCACCTTCCTATGCGGCAGAAATACTGCAGCCCGATTATGCCGTTCAAGGCAATCTCGATCCCATGGCTTTGCTGGTGGGGGGAGATGCGATGCTCGATTCCGCGGCATCCATATTTGCGGCACTGCGCAATGGGCCTTTTATTTTCAATCTGGGTCACGGCGTGGTGCCACAGACGCCGCCAGAGCATGTTGCGGCGCTGGCCGAATTTATTCGCGCGGGCGGTCAGCGATGAAAGTCGCGGTCGTTCTCTATAATCTGGGCGGTCCCGATGGACCTGACGATGTTCAGCCCTTTTTGTTTAATCTTTTCAACGATCCGATGATTATCGGCGCGCCGGCGCCAATCCGCTGGTTGCTGGCAAAAGTGATTTCGAAACGCCGGGCGCCGATCGCCCAGAATATCTACAAACATTTGGGTGGTGGATCACCTCTATTGGCGAACACCCGGGCACAAGTCGATGCATTGGATTCGATGCTGACGGGGTCGGACGACAATGAATATCGCACCTTCGCGGCCATGCGGTATTGGCACCCGATGGCTGACGCGGTCGCGCGCGAGGTTCAAGCCTACAGCCCAGATCAAATCGTTCTCCTGCCGCTCTATCCGCAATTCTCAACTACTACAGTTGGCTCTTTCATGCGGGTCTGGGAGAAGGCGGTGCAATCAATTGGTCTGGCGTGTCCGATAAAAAAGATCTGCTGTTATCCAAGGGAACCTGGTTTTATCTCGGCGACGACAGCGTTTGTGCGAGAAGCCTTGCAAAATGCTGGCAACGATCGCCCTGTCAGGATTTTGTTTTCAGCCCATGGATTGCCCAAGAAGATCGTTAAAGAGGGTGATCCTTACCAATGGCAAGTCGAGCAAACAGCGAAGGCCGTTGTCGACGAACTGGCGATTGACGGGTTGGATTGGCTGAATTGTTATCAAAGTAGGGTTGGTCCTTTGGAGTGGATTGGTCCCTCAACAGAGGATGAAATTCGCCGGGCCGGTGCCGATGGTGTGGCGGTAATTATCGTCCCCTTAGCATTCGTGTCCGAACATTCCGAGACGTTGGTGGAGTTGGATATCGAGTACCGCCATATCGCCGATGCGGCCGGTGTGGTGGGTTATCATCGAACCCCAACCGTTAGTGTTACGGGGGTTTTCATCAACGCCTTGGCGCGTCTGGTATCGGTCGCCCTGTCGGATGCGCCCTCGCCCTGCAGCGGCGATGTTACCCGCATCTGCCCGCAAAATTGGTCGCAATGTCCCTGTGCAACGGAAATACCAAGCTAATGGATACGTTTCTCTTGGTGATAAAGGCGCTGCATGTGATCAGCGTAATTTCCTGGATGGCAGGCCTACTCTATCTGCCGCGCTTATTCGTCTATCACTGCGATGCCGAACCGGGATCCGTGCAAAGCGAAACTTTTAAAGTGATGGAGCGCCGACTGCTGCGCGCAATCATGAACCCGGCGATGATCGGCACATTCCTGTTTGGCGCCATAATGCTGGCAACACCGGGTCTCGTCGATTGGACCAGTGGATGGATTTGGGTGAAGCTGGTGGCGGTCGTGCTGTTGACGGCGACCCATATCAAATTTGGCAGTTGGCGCAAGGAGTTCGAGGCCGACGCTAATACACGCAGCACCAAGACCTATCGGCTAGCCAATGAGGTGCCTACAATTCTCATGGTCATCATCGTCGTGATGGTCATCGTTCGGCCGTTTTAGGTTCTGCTCGCCATCTCTTGATCAATCGAAAGGTTGACTTGGCGCGGGGCAATCACTAATTGGCTATTAGTTAACCGCTTGGGTGTAAAAAGTAAGCCCGCGTTTAATCCTTCCTCATTCGTCGATTTGTGCTGGCAAAAAGCCGTCGGCGAAACCATCACCAGAGCGCTTAGACCGTTTGCTCCTTAGCGCGGTTATCGACAGCCCCCTCAAGGCCATAGCCTCATCCTCGATAGCGCTCCCTCATTTTTGGTAAAAACCATGGACCTACAAGAACTTAAGCAAAAAACACCCGGAGACCTTCTGGCCTTCGCCGAAGAATTGGAAATCGAAGGCGCGAGCAATCTTCGCATGCAGGACATGATGTTCGGCATCTTGAAGGCGCTCGCCGAGAACGGCGTGCCGATCCGCGGCGGTGGGGTTCTGGAGGTTCTTCAAGATGGTTTCGGTTTTTTGAGGTCGCCTGAATCAAATTATTTGCCGGGCCCTGATGATATCTATGTCTCGCCGAGCCAGGTGCGGCGGTTTGCGCTGCGCACCGGCGATACTATCGAGGGTGAAATTCGCGCGCCTAAGGATGGCGAGCGCTATTTCGCATTGCTCAGGACCGACAAGGTCAATTTCGACAGCGTCGATCAGACCCGCCACCGCATCAATTTCGACAATTTGACCCCGCTCTATCCGGAAGAAAAGATCACGCTGGAGATCGAAGGCGCGGATTCCAAAGATCCCACGCTTCGGGTCATCGACATCGTCGCGCCCTTAGGCAAGGGCCAGCGCGCCCTGCTCGTGGCGCCGCCGCGCACCGGTAAAACGGTGATGATGCAGAATGTCGCCAAGGCGATCATGGCTAACCATCCCGATGTTTATCTGCTGGTGCTGTTGATCGACGAGCGACCTGAAGAAGTGACCGACATGCAGCGTACTGTGCGCGGCGAAGTCATCGCATCCACGTTCGATGAGCCCGCGTCGCGCCACGTCCAGGTCGCCGAAATGGTCATCGCCAAGGCAAAACGCCTGGTTGAGCATAAGCGCGACGTGGTGATCCTGCTGGACTCGATCACGCGCCTGGCGCGGGCCTACAACACCGTGGTCCCGCACTCCGGCAAGATCCTGTCCGGCGGCGTCGACTCGAACGCCCTGCACAAGCCGAAGCGCTTCTTCGGCGCCGCGCGCAACATCGAAGAGGGCGGCAGCTTGACGATTATCGGCACCGCGCTGATCGACACGGGCTCGCGGATGGACGAAGTCATCTTCGAGGAGTTCAAGGGCACCGGTAACAGCGAG
>JABDJY010000492.1 GCA_013003285.1 Alphaproteobacteria bacterium
TAGAGCCTGCGGCGGTCAGACACTAGCCTAGTCCAAAAGAAACGGCACGGTTTGACCCATATCAATGTCCTCCGCCGGCGCGAAGATATGCTTTTGCCGATACCTGACGCCAGTCTCTATCTGGGAGTAAAGCCATGCCGATCGAAAATCTCATCTTGCTGGTGATTATTTTCGGCGCAATGGCAGCATTCCTGCTGGTTACCGGGTGGTTGTCGCTTGATCGAAACAAGCTACCCCACGACGATCACCACGCAGCAGAATAGGCCGTTCGGCCACCAGAATGCGTGCCCATTTAGGAGACTTGTCTCAGGATCACAAAGTCGGTTAGGCGCCAGCGATCCCAGTCGCACTAAATGTCGCCGACCCGATACCGTGATGCGCCGCCGGTCTTCCCCCCACTCCCCCTTTACCGGCGGCGTATCGCGTTGTCTTACGGCCTATCTACGGCCGGCCATCATCCAGTCTTGTGCCGTGCAACGATGGAGACTAGTTTCGCGCCGATATCAGCCGACTTACACGGATTCGAGACATGGGTTTTCTTGCCGACCGCCTGAGCAGCATCAAGCCGTCACCGACGATTTCCATCAACACCCTGTCGCAGGAGTTGAAGGCCGCGGGGCGCGACATTATCGGCCTCGCCGCCGGCGAGCCCGATTTCGATACGCCGCAGAACATCAAGGATGCGGCGGTGCGGGCCATGGCCGAGGGTAAGACAAAATATGCACCGCCGGCCGGAATTCCGCCGTTGCGCGAGGCGATTTGCGAGAAGCTCAAAACCGATAATGACCTGACCTATACCCCGGCGCAGATCAGCGTCGGTTGCGGCGGAAAGCAGACTATCTACAACGCCCTGACAGCGACAGTGAACCCAGGCGACGAGGTAATCGTGCCGGCGCCCTATTGGGTGTCCTATACGGATATTACGTTGCTGTCTGACGGCGTGCCCGTGGTCGTGGATTGCACAGCAGAGAACGGATTCAAGATCACGCCGGCGCAGTTGGAGGCGGCGATAACGCCGAAGACCAAGTGGTTCATGATGAACTCGCCGTGCAACCCGACCGGTGCGGCCTACACCATCGACGAGTTGAAGGCCTTGGGCGAGGTGCTCAAGCGTCACGAGCATGTCTGGATCATGCCCGACGATATGTATGAAAAGATCGTCTATGACGGTTTCGAATTCGCCACCATTGCCCAAGTAGTGCCGGAACTGTTCGACCGCACTCTGACCCTGAACGGCATGTCAAAGGCCTATTGCATGACCGGGTGGCGGGTCGGCTATGCGGCGGGGCCGGTCGAGCTGATCAAGGCCATGAACATGGTGCAGTCCCAATCGACCACCTCGACCTCGACGATCTCCCAGTGGGCGGCGGTCGAGGCGTTGGTCGGGCCGCAGGATTTTATCACCGAGCACAATAAGATTTTCCAGGAGCGCCGCGATCTGGTGGTGTCCATGCTCAACCAGGCAAACGGCATGGAATGCGCCACGCCGACCGGGGCGTTCTACGTCTATCCGTCGGTGGCGGGGATGATCGGTAAAACCACGCCGGACGGCAAGACGCTCACCAGCGACGCCGATGTGGTGACCTACTTCCTCGAAAGCGAGGGCGTGGCGGCGGTGCATGGTGAAGCGTTCGGCCTGTCGCCCTATTTCCGCATTTCCTATGCGACCGCGACGGACGTGCTGAAAGAGGCGTGCATCCGCATGCAACGGGCCTGCGCTGCGCTGACTTAAACGCGCCAAGCCCGTGCACATTTGTTAGTCTCATGACGACAAATTGGGCGCCGGGACGGTAGATGTCGGAAATTGCAAAGTGGTTGGAGGCTATCGGTCTCGGCGAGCATGCCGAGCTGTTCGCTGAGAACGACATCGATATCGACCTGCTGGCCGACCTCACCGACGAGGATCTGAAAGAGCTCGGCCTGTCGCTGGGGCACCGGAAGCGGTTCATGCGCGCGGTGTCCGACCCGCCAGAGTCGAATGCCACAGCAGAAAGCTCAGCCGATGCGGCGGTGGAAATTGCCGGCGAGCGGCGGCAGGTAACGGTGTTGTTCGCCGATCTCGCCGGATTTACCCAGCTGAGTAACAGCCTGGACGCTGAAGAGGTCCACGGGCTGCTCAACCGCTACTTCGCCATCGTCGACAGTGTGATCGAGCGCCATGGCGGCCATGTGGACAAGCATATGGGCGATGGTCTGATGGCGTTGTTCGGTGCCCCAATCGCCCATGTGGACGACCCGGAACGCGCCGTCCGCGCGGCGCTGGAAATCCATGCCGCGGTCACCGATCTCGACCCGCCCCTATCGGTTCATATCGGTGTCGCCAGCGGCAGTGTGGTCGCCAGCGGCATGGGTAGCGACCAGCACAGCGAATACACGGTAATCGGCGACGCGGTTAATCTCGCCGCACGCCTACAGGATCTGGCCGAAGGTGGCGAGACATTGATTTCGGAAGCTGTGCAGCGACCCCTCGCCGACCTGCTCGATGGCGCGGCGCGGGGAGAAGTGGCGGTAAAAGGTTTCGACGAACAAGTACGTGTTTGGCAGGTGACCGGTCTTGCCGAACCAACGTCGAGCCGCTCTGCCTTGGTCGGCCGCGATGGCGAATTACGGCAGTTCGATGCCACCCTGGCCGACTGCGCCGGACAGGGACATGGTCATATCATCTATCTGCGCGGCGAGGCGGGCATCGGCAAGACCCGGCTGGTTGATGAGTTTTCCGAGCACGCGTTGGCACAGGGGTTTGCCTGCCACACGGCTCTAATCATGGAGGCGGGCGCCGGGGGTGGGCGCGATGTTGTCGGCGTGATTGCGCGTGGATTGCTCGATATTGGCGCGAACAGCGACGCGGCGGCGCGTGCCGAACGGGTGAACACGGCCGTTCGCGATAGCTGGGTGGAAGACGGACAACGGGTCTTTCTCCACGATCTGCTCGGGCTTGCCCAACCTGAGGATTTGCCCGGTATCTACGACGCCATGGACAATAGCGCCCGCATCGAGGGCAAATTGGCGGTTCTGGTGCGCTTGCTCGAATGCGCCAGCGAGCGCCAGCCGGTGATGCTGCGCATCGAAGATTTGCATTGGGCCGATGGGGCGTTGCTGCCTTATCTATCGCGCATGGCGTCGGCGACGGGAGTGTGCCCGATACTCATGGTCATGACCTCGCGTATTGAGGGGGATCCGATCGACCAGGCGTGGCGGTCATCTACCCGCGGCGCCACCCTGACTACGATCGATCTGTCGCCGCTTCGCGAAGCCGACGCTTTGGAAATGGCGCTCACCGCCTTGCCGGACAAGGCGGACTTGGCGCGCGAATGCGTATCCCGCGCCGATGGCAATCCACTATTCCTCGACCAATTGGTACGCAATGCCGACCAGGTGGCTGGCCAGGAATTGCCGGCTTCGGTTCAATCTATCGTCTTGGCGCGGATGGATAGCCTCAAGGCTGAGGATCGCCGCGCCCTGCAGGCGGCCTCGGTCCTCGGGCAGCGTTTCGCCCTCGACGCCTTACGGTGGATGCTGGACACAGCGGCGCAAACCTTCGACGAATTGATCCGGCATGCGCTGCTGATCCCCGATGAAAACGGCTTGTACTTCGCCCATGCTTTGGTGCGTGATGGCGTCTATGCCTCTTTACTGACGCCGCGCCGGCGCGATTGGCACGCCCGCGCCGCGACATGGTTTGCCCGCCGCGAACCGGTTTTGTACGCCGAACATCTCAGCCAGGCCGAAGATGCCGCCGCGCCGCAAGCCTATATTGCCGCCGCGAAGGCCGAAGCCGCCGCCTATCATTACGAACAGGCGCTGGCGCTGGTGGAGCGTGGTCTGGTGGCGGTAACCGAACGCGCAGACCGATATGCGTTGTCGGTACTGCGTGCGGAATTACTGCAATCCCTGGGTCGGCCGCGCGATGCCATCGTAGGTTTGCGCGAAACGTTGGAGTTTGCCGAAACAGCGGACGAAAGGCGACCTTTATGGATTGCCATCGCCGCGAGTTGCCGATTGCTCGGTGATCCTGATGGTGGCATGTCGGCATTGGACGAAGCCGAGGCCGTGGGGCCTGGAGCTGAAGATCGGCAGCAAGCGCAGATTCATTTTTACCGCGCAACGTTCCATTTTTCAGCAGGCGATATCGACAATTGCCTGGCGCAGAACGAAGCTGCCTTGCGCTGCGCAGAGAAGGCGCAAGATCCTGAGTGGCGCGCATCGGCCCATAGCGGGCTTGGCGATGCTTATTATGCACGCGGCCAAATGCGCTCGGCGCTGCAGAATTTCCAACGGTGCCTGGAATTGGCCGAACAAAACGGCCTTGGCCGGATCGTTTTCGGCAACCGTTTCATGGTCGGCAATTTGTTGCGCTATCAGAATGAGCTGGCTGACGCGTTGGTGATGGTCAATAACGCAGTGGATATCGCCAGGGCGGTCGGGAACCGGCGATCGGAAATGTATGCGCTTATGCTGCTCGGGGAATTCCTCCTGGAGAGGAACGATCACGCGGAGGCCGAGCGCCAACTATCTCAAGCGCTATCCATCGCCCGGAATATGGGCAACGAGCGCGTCATTCCTTATTTCATGCACGACCTTGCCTGCGCGCGGTTCGCACAGGGCGATCGTACGGCGGCGATGGAGCTGCTCGACGAAGCGGTCGAAATCAGCCGGCGCACCGATATCGCATTTATTGGTCCCCGTATTCTCGGTGTGATTGCCAAGGTCAGCGACGACCCGCAGCGGCGTAAAGAGACTTTGGCCGAAGCCGAAGACGTGCTGGCCGGCGGAAATTGTATCGCCCACAATCATTTCTGGTTCTACCGCTTCGCCATCGACGCGACGTTGGCCGATAAAAATTGGGACGCCACGGACCGTTATGCAGATGCTTTGGGTGCATATACCGCCGCCGAACCGATCCCCTGGGCCGATCTTCATATACAACGGGGCCGTTTGCTGGCGGCGCTCGGCCGGAACCCCGAAAACGCCCAAGCCCGTAGCGAATTAGGAGCGCTTTGTGAGTCGGCAAAAGACGCCGGGCAATTGGCGATTTTGGCCGAAATGACGGAAGTTCTGGCCGATTAACCATGCTGTGGACCTTTCCACTGGACTCCCCCGCCCCATAAATGAAACGATAAAAAAATAAAAAGCGCACCGGTGGGGTTCCGAGTGCGAAATTCTCGCTAGTGGAGGATGATATGGCGGACACTGTAGGCTCTGGACCACGTTGCGTTGCGCTCGTAGGCCCTTATCTCAGCGGAAAAACAACTTTACTCGAGGCGATGTTGGCGGCGACCGGCGCGGTCAACCGCAAGGGATCGGTAAAAGAAGGCAATATGGTCGGCGACGCATCGGCGATCGCGCGCAAAAGGCAAATGAGCGTCGAGCTCAATATCGCCCATTGCCGGTTTATGGATGAGGATTGGACCATCCTCGACTGCCCTGGCTCGATAGAATTCTCGCAGGATGGACGTAACGCGTTGATGGCGGCCGACATTGCGGTCGTCGTGGTTGAGCCGGACGCCAGCAAGGCCATGGCCGTGTCGCCGATTTTGAAGTTTTTGGCCGACCGCGCCGTGCCTCACGTCTTGTTCATCAACAAAATGGACAACCCGGCTTCGTCGCCGGAAGACACTATCGCCGCCTTGCAGGCGGTCTCCGAGGCGCCCCTGGTGCTGCGCCATGTGCCGATCCGCGACAGCGACACCACGACCGGCTATGTCGATCTGATCAGCCAGCGTGCTTACCAATACAAACAGGGCGAACCATCGACGGTTGTGGAAGTGCCAGCCGACCTGGCCGATGCGCAATCCATGGCCCGCCAGGAACTTCTCGAATCGCTTGCCGATTTCGACGACGACCTGTTGGAAAAACTGCTCGAAGACGTTGTTCCCGACGAGAAAGACATCTACCGGCAACTGATCGAAAATCTGGCCGACGACAACATCGTGCCGGTGATGATCGGCGCCGGTGAAATTCAGAGCGGCGTGTTCCGGCTATGGAAATCGCTGCGCCACGATGCGCCGAGCGCGGCAAAAACCGCCGAGCGCCGTGGCTTCGAGGCGACCGGCGACCCGGTGGTGCAGGTTTTTAAAACCACGCAGGCTCGCTCGGGCAAACTCAGCCATGTTCGTGTCTGGTCGGGCGAGGTGCGCGACAGCATGCAGCTCGGTGGCGAACGGGTCGGTGGCCTGTTCCGCATGTTCGGCCACGACCAGACCAAGGTTGATGGCGCGGTGGCCGGCGATGTGGTCGCTCTGGGCCGGCTGGAAGAGGCCAAGACCGGCGACGTGTTGACCCTGTCGGGCCGCGGCGAGGGTGGCGATCCGTGGGACGGCCCGCTGCCGCCGGTCTACGCTGTCGCGGTCGAGGTCGACAAACGCGATGATGAGGTGAAACTATCGTCGGCGCTCGCCAAGCTGGTCGAGGAAGATCCCTCCTGTTCGATCGAACACAATATGGACACCCACGAACTGGTGTTGCACGGGCAGGGTGAAATTCATCTCGCGGTCGCCGCCGAACAGTTGGCGGAAAAATAC
>JABDJY010000495.1 GCA_013003285.1 Alphaproteobacteria bacterium
CACCAATATAGCGCTCCATGCGCCCCATTCGGGCGATGAAGAACTGGTCCGCGCGGCCCGCCAGTCGGGTGCGTTGGAATGGATCAACCAGCGCGCGGCCGGTTTTGACGCCCCCGTGGGCGAACGCGGCGACGGTTTGTCCGGTGGCCAGCGCCAGTCGGTGGCCCTGGCCCGGGCATTTCTGCGCGATCCACCGGTGCTATTGCTTGACGAACCGACCAGCGACATGGACGCCATGAGCGAGCGGGTCTTCATCGAGCAAATGAAGGGCGCGGCGGCCGACAAGACTATCATCGTCGTTACCCACAAACCGGCGCTCTTAGAGCTGGTCGACCGCTTGATCGTGCTCGACCGCAATGGCGTGCAGGCCGATGGGCCGAAGGATAAAGTAATGGCGGCCTTGCAGCGCCGTAGCGCCGAAAAGAAGGCCTCCACGGCGGCGGCGGCGCCATTGCCCGAGGGCGAGACCGTCCCCACATCTGAGACATCCTCCGATGAGCTGACGCAAGCGGCGTCGGGACAAAGCGACTAACGGATAGGCTGATGAGCATGGTCAATAATGGGGGCAACCCCACCGGCATCAGCGCCGATCTTCTGCGCCCGCCGCGGCGCTGGACCAATGGTTTGCTGCTGTTCATAGTCGTCACCGTCGCCGCGCTTATAGGTTGGGCCTGGTGGGCCGAGCTGGAAGAAGTGACGTCGGGCCAAGGCCAGGTCATACCGGCCAGCAAAATCAAGGTGGTGCAAAACCTGGAAGGCGGCATCGTCTCGGCGATCCTGACCAAGGATGGCGCCCAAGTGAAAGAAGGCGAGGTGCTGCTGCGCATCGACCCCACCGGGTTCGGCGCACGCCTCAACGAAAGTCTAGGCCGGCGCGCCGGCATGGAGGTCACGCTGACCCGATTGCGTGCCGAGGCCGAAGGCACCGAGCCGGAATTCAGCGACGAGTTGATCGCCCAATCACCGGATTTGGTGTCGCGCGAACTGGGCCTGTTTCTGTCGCGCCGCGACGAGCTAAGGGCTTCTTTGAGTGCGCTCAACGAGTTGGTCCGCCAACGCTCGCAAGAGGTTAAAGAGCTGCGTAACCAGATTCGCGTGGTCGGCCGCAGCTTGGCGCTGGCGCAGGAAGAGCTCGATCTTATGCGTCCGGCGGTTGCCGAAGGCATCGTCTCGCGGGTCGAGCTGTTTCGCACCGAGACCCGGGTAAACGATTTGGACGGGCAGCTTTCATCGGCCAGGCTCTCCCTGCCGCGTATTCAAGCGTCGCTGGCGGAAGCCAAGCAGCGCATGGAGGAACGCGAGAAGCAATTCCGCTCCGAAGCCTTGCTTGAGCGCAACACGATCGAGGTCGAACTTGCGGCCTTGAGCGAGAACATTGGCGCAGAACAAGACCGGGTGGCGCGTACCGATGTGCGCTCGCCGGTCGATGGCATTATCAAGGAAATCAAAGTGACGACGATCGGCCAGGTGGTTCAGCCGGGCCTGGATCTGGTCGAGATTGTCCCGCTGGATGATTCCCTGCTTATCGAGGCCGAAGTACGGCCTGCCGATATCGCCTTCTTGCGTCCCGGCCAGCCCGCGGTGGTCAAGCTAACGGCCTATGATTTCACGCTCTATGGCACATTAGAGGGTCGCCTCGAGCGTATCAGCGCCGACACGATCGAGGACGAGCAGGGCGAACGGTTCTTTAAGATCCTCGTCCGCACGGAACGAAACTTCCTCGGTGAAGAAGTAGCCGGCAATTCGATCCTGCCGGGCATGGTGGCCCAGGTCGATGTGATCACCGGCAAGAAGACCGTGCTGCAATATATCACCAGCCCCCTTCTTCGGCTGCAGGGTCAGGCCCTTCGCGAACGTTGATTTTGAGGCCTTGCCACCGGGGTTAACCATAATCGCCCTCGGTGCTCGACCAGCCGCGCTCATCAAGAAAAATTGTCCACGCCATAGCTTAAATTTTTGGCCTGATACATCATATTTATACAGAGGATTTTACCAACAAGCGATTGCGGTTCGACCCGCCTTGAATATGATGATACCCTAATTGGAGTGGGTAATTTGCGTCTTCACTACACCAGATGGATGAAGATGGGGCAGCTCAGCGGGCTGGTCTGCGCTTTCCTGTATTTGCTGGCCGTTGCCGCACCGCTGGTCTTGGGTGCCGAGCCGGGGAACGCCTTGAGCTGGGCGCTGTACTATGAGGTTGGCCGCTCCTTCTCGCTGTTGAAGATCGTCGGCGAGGCACAATCGCTGAGTTGGATGTGGTTCGTCATTTTCACCCTGTCGGTGATTATTTGTTTCCTCGATATTCGCCGCGAACGGTTCTTCGTCAGCAGCTTCGTGTTGGTATTGCTGCTGTTCGTCACCCTTGGCGTGGTCTATATGGATTTCATTCTGCAGTTTCAGTATGAGAGCCGCGTGTCCCTCATCTCGCCGTGGCTGAAAATCGCCTTTTTGGTGATCTGCGGAAACTTTATGTATTTGGCGCTGCGCTCGCGGTTCTTCCAATATCGCCGCTACCATCTAGCCCAGAAGGCCGAGCGAGAGACCGCCGCGTCGTAAGTCGTTGGCCGCGCAAGCCGCGGGCCAATTCGCCATTACCGAACAATCGAATTTTGCAGGCCGCGCGGTCGTGGAATAAAGACCCGCGCCCGGTGTTTGCGTTAGGATGGGACAAGAATATCGATCGCGGAAATGCCGGGAGACTGATTTTGATTGCCGGGGCTGGCGGTGCAGGCAGTCTCGAGCGAACCTGTCTCTGCCTGAATTCCCTGTTAAACAGGGAAAAAACAGGGAATTTTCGCACAATCGGGCCTTTTTCGTGCCGGCTCACGCCAGTAAACCACTGAAAACACGCAGTTTATTGGCGAAATTCCCTAAGAGAATTAACAGGGAATTTTAGAACCCGAACAGGGAATTTGGCGGCCAGAACAGGGAATGATCGGGCCGCCGTGAGATGGCCTGATTCAAAACGGGGTTCGGCGACCGCTAGATTCCTAGCCTCGCACTCCACCTTCGGTCAAATTCAGCTCCTAACCCTTGGGTGGATCCGCGTCCGAATTGTCGGACTGCAACTGGTCAATGATCTCCAGCATCTCGACCAAATTGTCCCGCGCATCGACAAGCAGTTTTGCTGCCAAGATGTCCTCTCTGTCGGCCATCCAAAGCAAAGCTTCGAGGACCTCGTCGGAATGGCGTACAAGCTCGACCAGGTTTTCGCCATTCGGGCCGTTCTTGCCCTCAAACCAGTTCTTGACCGC
>JABDJY010000265.1 GCA_013003285.1 Alphaproteobacteria bacterium
GCCATTAATGGCCCCCACGACGATTTCCTTGCCTACGACGCGCTTCACATTGGTTTTTGTAAGTTCCTTCATGGCCAAAGCCCGCACCGCAACGGTCAAGGTTTGGGTGCCGGCATTGCCCCCCATCGACGCCACGATGGGCATTAAGACCGCCAAGGCGACGATTTGCTGGATGGTTTGCTCGAAAAACCCAATGGCGATCGACGCGACCATGATCGTCAGTAAATTGACCACCAACCAAGGGAACCGCGCCCGCGTGGTGCCCAACACAGCCTCGTAAAAATCATCCTCCGGGACACCGCCCAGGCGCATCAAATCTTCTTCGGCTTCTTCATGGACCACATGCACGATATCGTCAGCCGTGATCACACCGGCCAGCCGGTTGTCCGTATCGACCACGGCCGCCGACACCAGGCCGTATTGGTGGAACATTAGCGCGACTTCCTCCTGGTCCATCGCCAGGGGAACGGGGTGGAGGTCCGTTGCCATAATGTCAGCGACCGGGACATCGCGCTGGTTCCGCACCAGGCGTGACAAGGGCAGCAAGCCGACCGGGCGACGATCCGCATCGACGACAAATACATCGTAGAAGTCTCGCGGCAGGTCGACAGCGCGGGCGCGCATATGGTCGATTGTGTCGCCGACCGTCCAATCTTGCGACACCGAGACGAACTCGCGCTGCATAAGCCGGCCGGCGCTGTCTTCGGGGAACGTGAGCGCTTCTTCGAGCGATGCCCGGTCCGAGGGCGATAATTGTTCCAGTATCTGACGCTGATCCGCTTCCGCCAGATCCTCGATAACGTCGACAGCATCGTCGGTATCAAGCGCGGTAATCGCCGCGGCGACCTCCGCCGGCTCCATTGCGCCGAGAACGTCTTCGAGAACAATGTCGTCGAGATGGTGCAAAGTTTCCGGATCGAGCCTTTGCCGCAAATGGCCGATCAGGCGGGACCGCGCCTCGCCGTGTAGTTCCTCGACAATATCGGCCAGGTCGGAAGCGTGAAGGGGTTCGGTGAGGCGATCCACCTCGTCATAGCGCTGGTCGAGCAATGCGGTTTCGCACGCCCGCACCAGCGTTTCATCGACACCGAACAGACGTTCGACATCACCATCGCTTAACCGCGGTTTCGTCCGTTTTGCGAGGTCGCGTGCCATCACAGCATTCGTGGCGTACGGGCCGCATGATGCTGAGCACCGACAGCGGCAACCGCGCTCATATTAAGAATGCCGCGCGCCGTGACCGAGGGGGTGAGGATATGTACCGAGCGCGCCGCGCCGGCCAAAATAGGCCCAACGGGAAGCCCATCGGCCAGCTGCTTCATCAGATTGAACGCGATGTTGGCCGCATCGAGATCGGGCATGACCAGAAGGTTGGCCTGGTCCTTCAAAACACTATTGGGGAAAATGCGCTGCCTGACTTCCGGGCTGACGGCGACATCGGCCTGCATTTCACCCTCCACTTCCAAATCCGGCGCGCTCTCGACGATGATATGCCGGGCCTCCCGCATCGTCTGCGCCGAGGCCGCCGCCGAACTACCGAAATTCGAGTGCGACAACAGGGCCACCCGCGGCTCGATACCGAACCGGCGGACTTCGTCGGCCGCCAGCAGCGTCATTTTTGCAATGTCGTCGGCGGTTGGGTCGGGGGTCACGAAGGTATCGACAAAAAAGAACGTGCCCTTCGGCAGTATCAAGGCGCTAACCCCGGCAAATTGGCGGACGCCTTCGCGCAGTCCGACAATTTCGCTGATATGGGTCAGGTGCCGGTCAAAACGACCTTCGGTGCCGCATATCATCGCGTCGGCGTCACCGCGCATGACCGCCAACGCGGCAATCACCGTTGTATTCGTTCGCACGCGGGTGCGCGCCTCGTCCGGCGTGACACCCTGTCGCTCGGCGAGCTTGTGATACAGGGTCCAATAGTCGCGATAACGCGGATCGTCCTGCGGGTTGATCAATTCACAGTCTTCGCCTGGTTTAAAATTCAGACCGAGACGCCCCACTCTCCTGGCGATGACGTCAGGCCGGCCGATCAAAACCGGTTCGCCGACCCCTTCATCGATCACCGCCTTAGCCGCCCGCAATACGCGCTCATCTTCGCCTTCGGCATAAACGATGCGTTGGCGCACAGCCGATGCCTGTTCGAATACCGGTTTCATGAGCAACCCGGAGCGGAAGACAAACTGATCGAGGCGATCTTGGTAAGCTTCGAAATCCTCAATCGGGCGGGTCGCAACCCCGGTTTCCATTGCCGCGCGGGCGACCGCCGGCGCGACGGCGCCGATCAACCGCGGATCGAACGGGCTGGGAATGATCGAGTCCGGGCCAAAGCTCGACACCTTCCCGCCATAGGCGCTGGCGACCACATCGGAGGTTTCCTGGGTCGCCAAGTCGGCGATCGCCGTAGTAGCCGCGATCTTCATTTCCTCATTGATCGCCGTCGCACCGACATCCAACGCGCCCCGGAAGAGGAAGGGAAAGCACAGCACGTTGTTGACCTGGTTCGGAAAATCCGACCGGCCAGTGGCGATGATCGCGTCCGGCCGCGCCGCCTTGGCGTCTTCGGGCATGATCTCCGGATCGGGATTGGCGAGCGCCATGATCGCCGGGTTCGCGGCCATGATCGACAGCATCTCGGGCTTCAACACATTGGGCGCCGACAGGCCCAAAAATATATCCGCACCGTCGATCGCTTCCGCCAAAGTACGTTGCGTGGTGTCCTTGGCATAGATCTCTTTATAGACATCCATCTCCTCGGCCCGGCCGGCATAGACCACCCCGTGAATGTCGGTGAGAGTGACGTTTTCGACCGGCAGCCCCATCGAGACCAGTTGATTGACGCAGGCCAGCGCCGCCGCCCCGGCCCCCGATGTCACTAATTTGACGTCTTCGATTTTCTTATCGCTGAGACGCAGCGCATTATAGACCGCTGCGGCGACGATGATCGCGGTGCCGTGCTGATCGTCGTGAAATACCGGGATATTCATCCGCTCGCGCAACTGGCGTTCGATCTCAAAACATTCCGGCGCCTTGATGTCCTCTAAATTAATGCCACCGAAAGTCGGCTCGAGCGCCGCCACAACATTCACGAACCGGTCGATGTCGGTTTCGTCCACTTCGATATCGAAGACATCGATACCGGCGAACTTCTTGAACAGGACGCCCTTGCCTTCCATCACCGGCTTCGACGCTAGCGGACCGATCGCGCCAAGGCCCAGCACCGCCGTCCCGTTGGTGACCACCCCCACAAGATTGCCGCGCGCGGTATATTCCGACGCCATCGCCGGGTCCTCGGCAATCGCCGACGACGCCGCGGCCACGCCAGGGGTGTAGGCCAGCGCCAAATCTCGCTGGTTGCCAAGCGGCTTAGAGGATACCACTTCAATCTTGCCCGGCTTCGGCTCGCGGTGATATCGCAGCGCGGCTTCGCGAAGATCTTCGGCCATGGGGCTCTCCTAGGGTCGCCGGCAATACGGCATTGAGGGTTCCGGGGTGCACCACAAACGGCATACATACGGCGCACATTGCGTATGGTTTGTGACACATTGCGAACCGCTGTAACCGCAAGTTAAGCGGACGTAACTATGATTCACTATAGTGAACTGCAAACTGGTTAAGAAAAGGCACGTAGATGGCCGTCGCAACGCACCAAACCGCACCTGCACAAAGCGCCCAAACCGTCGAATGGCAGCGTGCGCCAAGTCTACTAGCCTATGATGACGCCGTCAGCACCATGGAAGCCCGGGTCGCGGCCATCCGCCGCGGCGACGCAGCCGAACTTGTCTGGCTGGTGGAACATCCGCCGCTCTATACCGCCGGCACCAGCGCCAAGCCGGCTGATCTCCTCGACAGCGAACGGTTTCCAGTGCACGAAACCGGACGTGGCGGCCAGTACACCTATCACGGCCCCGGTCAGCGCATCGCCTATGTCATGATCGATTTGAACCGCCGGGGCCGCGACCTACGCGCCTATGTGCACAATCTCGAACAATGGGTGATCGCCACCCTGGCGCATCTCGATATCGACGGCGAACGGCGCAGCGGTCGGGTCGGCATTTGGGTCGACCGCGGTAACGGGCGCGAAGACAAGGTCGCCGCCATTGGTGTGCGCGTGCGCCATTGGGTCACCTATCACGGCATCGCCATCAATGTGTCGCCCGATCTCGGCCATTTCGGGGGCATCGTGCCCTGCGGCATCGCCGACCCGAAACTGGGGGTGACCAGCCTTGCTGATTTGGGCGTCGGCGCCAATATGGATGATGTGGATCGCGCCCTAAAAGACAGCTTCAGCGAAATTTTCGCGTGATCGCTAAAGCGCAGGTTTTTGAAAGCCTACCGTCGCAGGAGTTTGGTAAAAGTAATCTCAGATCTACCCACGTCCGATGTCGGGGGTATATCGGTCATGATTGGCAACTACTGCTGACGGCAGGAAATAGCCAAAAGCTGCCCTTCAGCAGAAGCTAATATGGCACTGGCTAAAGAACTATCGCTGTTGTGGATCGGCACAGTGCGATGCCGTTGGAGGATAGCTGTCCACTACATAAAAGGCGGGCATAGACGCGAACTGTGTGTTGTCGGAGAGAATGCAACAGTTCAAAGCTTTGAGCTCTCCCTAGCCTGGCGCTATGGCACTCTATACGCTGACTAAACGTTGAAACTGGTCGTAACACCTAGGGAGCGATCGGTGACATTTTCCCGTGCAGAGATGGAACGATGCCGGACACCACAACACGTTTCGTAAGCCGACTTACCCAGGACACACTGGCACTCGTCCTCGCTGGCGGACGCGGCTCTCGTCTAGGTGTTCTTACTGACTGGCGGACCAAGCCCGCGGTTCCCTTTGGTGGCAAATTCCGGATTGTTGATTTTGCGCTGTCGAACTGCATCAATTCCGACATCCGGCGTATTTGTGTCCTCACGCAGTACAAATCGCATGCCCTGTTCCAGCATCTCTTGCAGGGATGGAGCGGGTTCAGCGCCGAGCGCGGAGAATTCATCGACATTATTCCAGCGCAGCAGTGGCTCGACGATGAATCCTGGTACCAAGGCACGGCCGATGCCGTCTATCAGTGCCTCGATATTATCGAGGCCTACAAACCCAAATATGTCCTGATTCTCGCCGGCGACCACATCTATGCAATGGACTATGGCGAAACTCTGGCCGCTCATGTGGAAACCAATGCGGATTTCACAATTGGCTGCACTTTTGTATCCAAGAACGTGGCCGGCGAATTCGGCATAATGCAGGTCGACATGAACGACCGAGTGATTGATTTCAGCGAGAAACCCGATGACCCAAAGACGCTGCCCAACGATGCAGGTACCTCGTTGGCGAGCATGGGCATTTACGTCTTATCTTTTGAGTATTTGAGGGACCAGCTGCATCGCGATGCAGCGGAAATATCGTCATCGCATGATTTCGGTAAAGACCTTATTCCTTATGCGGTCGCCAATGGTGACCACCTTCGCGCCTATCCGTTCCGTAAGTCTGCAACTGGCGGTGAGGGTTACTGGCGCGATGTCGGAACCATCGACAGCTATTATGAAGCCAATCTTGAAGTTCTCACCCCCAACCCTTCGATCGACATTTATGATCCACATTGGCCCATACATACTTATCAACCACAACTCCCGGCGGCGCGCTTCATTGGCGCCGGCGAGCGGTGCCGGGTCGAAGATGCCATGGTCAGTGGTGGATGCATAATCGAAAAGTCCAATTTGGACCACAGCATGCTTTATTCGAACGTCAAGGTTGGCGATGGCAGTGACCTTCAAGGGGTGCTGGCGTTGCCAGATTGCGAGATTGGCGCCGGATGCCGGTTGAACCGGGTGATCCTGGATAACGGCTGCATTTTGCCCGTGGGTACGGTGATAGGTGAGGATTCACGCCTTGACCGCCAACGCTTCCACATTAGCGATAACGGGGTCGTGGTCGTTAATCGTAAGATGCTGGGCCAAGCCGCCGGCTATCACCCAACCTTCGCGAACGAACGCTAGCCGAACGTCCTCAGCTTTGCAGCAGATGCTGTCGGATCAAATCGGTGCTATCCAACGGCGGGATCTCAGCCGCTGGTGAACGCGTGTAGGCAACACCTTCCTCGATCACTGTTGCATAGCGTTCGGCCGTCATATCCCATGTATAAGTAGTGCGCACGCGCTCGCGGGCGCGCTGAGACAAATCGGCTTGACCATCGAGTGCGGTCAGCAGACCCTGTGCGATATTCGTGGGATCGGTCGGATCGACTAGAATACCGGAGCCGTCAGAGAAAATTTCCGACGGTCCGCCATTGACCGTCGCGACGCAGGCCAGTCCGCAGGCCGCCGCTTCGATGGGGGCAAGGCCGAACGGCTCATAGAAGGCGGTGAGTGCGAATACACCGCCACCCATGGCGACGGCGCGATAGGTCGCCGCCAGTGCGCGTTGAGAGGGGATATTGAGAAAACGTACACTTTCTCGCAACCCGTGCTGCTCGATCGCCGCGAGGATCGGTTCCAATACCCGACGCTCGCCGAGGTCGAGCCGTCCGACATCCGCAAACGGATCGTCGATGCCGCGAACACACAGCAACAAGTCGGCCCGCTGGCGTAGAAGTTTGGACGTGCCGAACGCCTCGACCACGCCAATGGTATTTTTCTTTTCATCGAGGCGGTTGGAGACGACAACCATCGGCCGCGCGGCGGAGATGATTTCGCTCAACAAGTCCGTTGCGAGAGATCGGTCGATATTCCCTGGGTCGGTGGTGAATATTTGCGTATTGACGCCCGGCGGGATCACCGAAAACTTCGCCGGGTCATCGACGTTAACGGCATGCGCATAAAGCGGGTGCGAATATTGCTCGCGGCGCTCTTGTTCAGTCGAGGTGATGATGCGGAAGGCCCGGCCCATCGCCAGCCGCTCGGCGGCGATGCGGCGCGAGAAACGGTAGCGCGCCTCCATGTCTGCAGCATTGGCTTGTGACATGCCAAGCTTGTCGAGTTTCTGTGCACCCAGGGAATGGCCGGTGAACGTGAATCCTATGCCGGTGGCACATTCCAACAACGCCGCGCAATAACCGCCATCGGCATAATGCGCGGTGGCAAAATCCGGCATCGCGTCGCCGTAGAAGGCGATCACATTGTCAATGAATTCGGGCAGATGGTCCCACAACTGTTCCTTGGCGAGGAACAGCGGTCCGCCGCAGGGCAGGCGAACGATGCGCAACGCGTCGCCGCTTTCCGCGTAATGGTCGAGGGGGGCGGCGAATTCGGGCCAAGCGGGGTCATCGATCTGACGCGTCACAATATCAGCCCGATGCCCCGCCGCGGTCATCGCCTGGGCGACTTCTTTCACATAGACTAACTGCCCACCAAAGTCAGAGTGCTCGGTGAGATGGGAGTCCGCCGGATCGAAATTTCCTTGCGGATTTAGAAAAATGACGTGCATGGCGAGGGCAGCTTTCAGGCGGCGGCTGCCGCGTTGTAATTGGTATCGACGACAATTTGTGCGCGCGGCTTGTGCGCGGAGATGATGCCGTGTTCGATCTCCAGCACACGGTCGATGAACGGGTCGAGCTCGGCGGCATCGCGCATACGCTTCTCGCGGTGGGCGCGCGTCTGCAGATAGGTCCGGTCGATGAAGACATGAGTTTGGCAGTGCTTAAGTAGCGTCGTGTAAGTGCCCTCGGCAATGAGCACGCGCGCATCGCCGAATTCCATGCGCTCGGTTATGACCGAATCGCTTTCATAATCAACCAGTGGCTTCTCGATCTCCCGCGCACCATCGAGAAATGCGCGCAGGTGTTCATCCATCAGGTCGAGCTTGACCTCTTGCGGGCCCACCCAATCGATATCGGCTCGGCGGGTGTGGTCGTTGGTTTTGGGCGGATACACGAAATAATCATCCTGCTGCAAAATAACACTGGCGATCTGGTGCTCAGCTAGCGCCTCTGACAGCGCCGCCGCTGTTTCCGATTTACCGCTTCCCGATTGACCTGCAATCGATACTGAGTAACGCTCTGGCGGCGCTTGGAGCAAGGGAAGCAGGAGTGGCACGATGCCGTTGGCCGCTCTGCGGTGATGCTCCTCGATCACAATGGAATCGCCCCGCATGTCGTTATTTCCTTTAACTCGATTGCATTACACTCAACCAAATCTTGCCAAATTTCACTTTGCGATGTAATTCGGCGAAGAATTATAGGTATAAAGATTTTCGGCGAGTCAGTAACCCTCCTGGCCATCCCCGCAGCGCTGCTGCGCCTCCGAAGACCCTAACCGGGTCAAATGCCGGGCGCGCTGCGTCGGCGATAGAGACGGAAAATTTGCAGATGTCGGTTGAGTTCGAAAATGCCTGGTACGATCTGAACCTGCGTCTACGAGAGCTGGAATCGAGCGCAGGCCTCGCAGCGGCATTGCATGAGTTGGAAACGCACCACTTGAACAGTGGCTTCATCGCCAATTCGCTGCACGAGATAGAACGCCGGACATTTTACCATCCACACAACTCGGAACGATATTTTCGGGTGCAATACAATCCGCGGCGCGCGCTCAGATTTGCCGGGTCGGACCGCAACGGTACGCAAATGCCGGTAGGAGAAAAAGGCTGTTTTTTGTGCCGCGACAATATCGAATGGCAGCAGCAGGGTGCCCAACTCGGTTACCGGGTTGAGACCGGTGAAAGGTCTTATTACGCCCTCACCAACCCATTCCCTATTCTGCCGAGCCATATTGTCATCGCCTCGACCGAGCATCATACGCAAGATTGGCGGTTCCGCGATGAAAACGGCCTCGACATCGCCGACCTGATCGACGACTTGGTCCGGCTCGCGGACCGCATGCCGGGTCATCTGGGTTTTTACAACGGCGTCGACGGGGGAGCATCCATACCTACGCATCTACACCTGCAGTTTGTCCAGCGGCCAGACAATGCGACCCGTTTTCCGTTAGAAGTCGCAGCGCGGGCTGTAGGCGGCAGTGCCGGGACGGATGGGCCTAGCTTCGTCGAGCATTACCCGCTTGACGTAGCGGTTTGGGTGGGCGCACCCGACGACGTTGTGGCGCGCGCATCTCGCTGGTTGACGCATTGGAGTGACCGCAATCGGGTACGCCTCGACAAATTGAGTGCCAACATTATTGCTTCGCGCGATATCGGCGCGGAAGAATTGGCCCTTTACTTTGTTGCGCGAGACCGAGCCAAACCGCGGGCAGAAGGTTTTTCTGGCCTCGCCGGCGGACTCGAGGTTCTGGGCGAATTGGTGATGTCCAGCGCGGATGAGAAGGACCGCTTAGATGACGGTTCGATCGGTTATTTTGACATCGAAGCGGCGTTGGCGAGCTTGCGCGTGTCGCTCGATGAGGGATGACTGAAGCGTACAGGTGTCAGTGACGTTGGTTCGTGCGTGATTCGGGCGGCCGTTTGCTTGCGGACAGCCGTTCCATAGAGCGATACGCTTTTATCGAGCCTTGAGGTGATGTTACGGAGGGTGCCAAATCTGAGGAATTCAAGTGAAATTGACCTTAATGCGAACTCACCGGTTCCATGACGGTGTCAATCGAAACTTATTCTTTCAACACCTGACATCCTCATCGGTCACCTCAAGGCTTTCTCCTTGGCCAGCTCCGCCCCCCAGGCGGGGTTTGGTTTTGCTTCTGGCAAAGTGTCGTATGTCCGGAATGGTCAACTTCTGCCCTGATCTCCCATCACATATTACGGCAGGTTTACACCCACTAGCAGTCACTGCGAGCGAGTTGTGAATTGGTAGACATCGAAACCTCTATCGGCCACTATTTGCGCGTAACAAATACCTCCCTAGAATGAGGTACTCGGCCCCGCCCGACTCTGCTTCGGCGGGGCATTCTTTTGGAGCGGTGATGTTCTCTAATTGCGGCCTCTCCCACAAGGGCACTTTTTGTATGTCACACCGGGCTCGTGGTTCTCTCCGGGGTCGGGAACGTTTAGCGGCCCGCCCCATGATGGCGTCGGGGACTGGATGTCTCCAAAGG
>JABDJY010000006.1 GCA_013003285.1 Alphaproteobacteria bacterium
GCGGTATGTAGCCCCCGGCAGGTTTAACGGCGGCAGCGAGGGCTATCCCTATTCGCTAAGCTCGCACCACACGGGTGTGTGGTCCGACGCCTTTTGCTTGCTCCGCGGGCCCTTGTCGATTTCGCACGCGATAAGGCGGTCGGCGGCTTGTGGCGATAGCAGCAGGTGGTCGATGCGGATACCGTTATCCTTCTGCCAGGCGCCGGCCTGATAATCCCAGAACGAATAGACATGGCTTTCCGAATGCAGGGTGCGCCAGGCTTCGGTGTAGCCGAGATTGAGCAGGGTGCGGAACCGGCGGCGCGATTCTGGCCGGGTCAGGGCGTCGCCTTCCCACGCGGCGGCGTCGTAGCAATCTTCGTCGGCCGGGATGACGTTATAGTCGCCGCCCAGCACGACGGGCTCTTCGCTGGTGAGCAATTCGGCCGCATGGGTGACCAGCCGGTCCATCCAGCTAAGCTTGTAGGTGAACTTGTCGGTGTCGGTCGGGTTGCCGTTGGGCAGATAAATCGAGGCGACCCGGAAGCCGGCATTTCCGGCATCGACCCAGGCTTCCACATAACGCGCCTGCTCGTCGCCATCGTCGCCGGCCAGGCCGGTGCGCACGTCGTCGAGTGGATATTTCGAGAGGATGGCGACGCCATTATAGGTCTTCTGGCCGTGCACGGCGCAGTTATAGCCAAGCTCTTCGATCTCCATCGCCGGGAAATTCTCGTCGGTGACTTTGAGCTCCTGCAGCAACACCACATCGGGCTGCGCCGCGCGCAACCAGTCCAGCGCGTTGGGCAGGCGGGCCTTGATCGAATTGACATTCCAGGTGGCGATTTTCACAGGCGATATTGTCCGTTGAAGCGACATGAAAAAGCCCGCCTCGGGGCGGGCTGCGAAACTAACATGCGTCGGGGGTAACGCTAAACCGAAAAGCTGGCGCCGCAGCCGCATTGGGCGGTGGCGTTCGGGTTGGTGAGCTGGAACGAGGCGCCGCCCAGGCTCTCCACCCAATCGAGCTGGCTGCCGCCGATGAGATCGAGCGAGGCGTCGTCGGAGACCACGGTGATGCCGTCGATTTCAAACAAGCGATCATCGTCGCCGACCTCGTCGTCGAAGCTAAAGCCATAGGTGAAGCCCGAGCAACCACCGCCATTGACGTAGACCCGCAGCATCATCTTTCCGTCGCCGATGGGTTCTTCGGCGGCGAGCAGTTCGGTCACCCGGTTTACCGCGCTATCGGTCAAGGTGATCGACCGCGGCAGCGGGGCGTCGGTAGCTGGGTTTTCGGGGGTGATTTCGGTCATTGTGCTCGGATTTGCCTGGGGCTCGGTCGTTTGAACCTATAGCTATGTAAGAATAACGGGGCATTTGTCAATTTTCCGTTGCAATAGACTGGCGCGCGCGTACTTTGCGGCACATGCCCTCAAGCCAAGCTCATAGCCGCCCCAAGGCCCCGGCCACCGCCGCCTATGGCCCGGTGCTGGCGCCCTATGCCTGCGACCCGGCGCAAAGCCGTGGGCGTTTGCATGACGAGCCGGAAAGTTCCTACCGCAGCGCCTTTCAGCGCGACCGCGACCGGGTGATCCATTGCGGCGCGTTTCGCCGTCTCAAGCACAAGACCCAGGTTTTCGTCTATCACGAGGGCGACTATTACCGCACCCGGCTGACCCATTCGCTGGAGGTGGCGCAGATCGCCCGCTCGGTCAGCCGCGCTTTGGGGCTCAATGAGGATCTGGCCGAGGCGCTCGCCCTGGCCCATGATTTCGGCCACACGCCGTTCGGCCATGCCGGCGAGGATGCGCTGGACGCGGCCATGGCGCCCTATGGCGGCTTCGACCATAACGCCCAGACCTTGCGCCTGGTGACCAAGCTGGAGCGCCGCTACCCGTCCTTCGATGGCCTCAACCTGTCATGGGAGGCGCTGGAGGGGCTGGTCAAACATAACGGCCCGCTGTCCGGGCCGCTGGCGCACGCCGACAAACCCATGCCGGCGGCAATTGTCGAATATGTCGCCGGTCATGATCTGGCGCTCGACACTTATGCGTCGGCCGAGGCCCAGGTCGCGGCGCTGGCCGACGACATCGCCTATAACAGCCACGATGTGGATGACGGGCTGCGGGCCGGCTTATTCGATATTTCCGACATGGCCGATCTGCCGCTGGCCGGGTCGGCCTTTCGCGCGGTGCATGATCGCCACGGCGATATCGAGCGGCCGCGTCAGATCCATGTGGCGATCAGCCATATGATCGGCGCCATGGTGGAGGATTTGCTTGCCGAGACTCGCCACCGTTTGGCCGAGCACCGTGTGACCTCGGTCGAGGAGATCCGCGCCCTCGACGGCCCGGTTGTCGCCTTCACGGCAGAATTGGCCGCCGCCGACCAGGCGGTGAAGAAGTTCCTTTTGGAGAACATGTACCGCCATCACCGGGTCAATCGCATGACGTCGAAGGCGCGCCGGGTGGTGAGCGAAGTTTTCGACCTGCTGTTCGCCGAGCCGGAATTGCTGCCGGCCGATTGGCGCGGCCAGGCCACCGGCAAAGACGATGCCGGCCGGGCGCGGATGATCGCCGACTATATCGCCGGCATGACCGATCGATACGCCCTGGAGGTGCATCAGAAACTTTTCAATCCGGACGCACTTTCATGAATGTTTTCAGTGATTTCAGTGATATTGTTCAAGTCGAAATAAAGGCGCTGCAGGACGCCGGCAGCCTGCCGGCCGATCTCGATGCGTCGCGGGTGGCGGTCGATCCGCCGCGCGATGCCAGCCATGGCGATCTCACCTGCAACGCGGCGATGATGCTGGCCAAGCCGGCCGGCATGAAGCCGCGCGACCTGGCGGAATTGCTGGCGACCCGTTTGCGCGCGCAGGAGCTGATCGAAAGTGTGGAGATCGCCGGGCCGGGTTTTCTCAATCTGCGCCTGGGCGAAGACTACTGGCGCGACCATCTGCGCGATGTGCTGGCGGCCGGAGAGGCCTATGGCGATTCCACCATGGGCGCCGACGTGCCGGTGAATGTGGAGTATGTGTCGGCCAACCCCACCGGGCCGCTCCATGTGGGCCATGCCCGTGGCGCGGTGTTCGGCGACGTACTGGCCTCGCTGCTCGACAAGGCGGGATACGCGGTCACCCGCGAATACTACATCAACGATGCCGGTTCGCAGGTGGACGCACTAGCCCGCTCGGTGCATTGGCGCTATCGCGAGGCGTTGGGCGAAGCCATGGGTGAGATGCCGGAGGGTTTGTATCCCGGCGATTATCTGGTCCCCGTTGGCAAGGATCTGGCCGAGCGCGAGGGCGACAAGTGGCGTGACGGGGCCGAAGAGACCTGGCTCGCGGATTTCCGCCAACTGGGTGTTGACGCCATGATGGTGCAGATCCGCGACGACCTTGCAGTGCTGGGCATTGTGCAGTCGGTCTTCACCTCGGAGCGCGCCCTGGTCGAGGCCGGCATGGTCGACGCGGTGATCGAGACCCTGGAAGGCAAGGGCCTGATCTATCGCGGCGTGCTGGAGCCACCGAAGGGCAAGACGCCCGACGATTGGGAGGAGCGGCCGCAGACCCTGTTCCGGGCGAGTAATTTCGGCGACGATAGCGACCGGCCGCTGAAGAAATCCGATGGGTCCTGGACCTATTTCGCCAGCGATCTGGCCTATCATCTGGATAAGTACCGGCGCGGTTTTGGCACCCTGATCAATGTCTGGGGCGCCGATCATGGCGGCTATGTCAAACGGGTCGCCGCCGGGGTTACGGCGCTGACCGACGGCGAAGCAGCGCTCGACGTCAAACTGTGCCAGCTGGTCCGCCTGCTGGAAGATGGCGAAGTTGCCAAGATGTCGAAACGCGCCGGCACGTTTGTCACCTTACGCGATCTGGTCGACAGCGTGGGCCGCGACGTGGTGCGCTTCATCATGCTGACCCGCAAGAACGATGCGCAGCTCGATTTCGATCTGGTCAAGGTGCGCGAGCAGAGCCGCGATAATCCGGTGTTCTATGTGCAATACGCCCATGCGCGCAGCTATTCGGTCGCGCGCATGGCAAAGGAAGCGTTCCCCGACGCCGACTTCACGATCGAGGCGATGCAGGGCGCCAATCTGGCGCGCTTGACCGACTCAGATGAACTTGGGTTGATCAAGGTAATTGCCGCGTGGCCGCGGACGGTGGAAGGGGCGGCGGAAGCCCATGAACCCCATCGCCTCGCTTTTTACTTGTATGACCTCGCGGCAGCGTTCCATGCTCTGTGGAGCAAGGCCCGTGAGGATACTTCGTTGCGCTTTGTCGTCGCCGATGACCCAGAACTGACCCAGGCCCGCATGGCTCTGGTCCTCGGCGTCCGCACTGTCGTGGCGTCCGGCCTCCGGGTCATGGGCGTTGAACCAGTGGACGAGTTGCGGGCGTGAGAAGGAATAATGGCGGCATCGAACTATAGCGACATGGACAATTTTGGCCCCGGAACGGCCTATGCCGAACCGTCGCCAGGTGTCAGCGGATTTGTGAAACTCTTAGTCGGGGCGATCGGTATTCTGGTGGTTCTGGCGTTCGGTTGGGTGGTCTGGATCGCCTATGACGAAGGTGTTCGGACCGGCGCCGTTAAAACCGTACCGGTGATCCGCGCCGACATTGGCGAGATTAAGCGCAAGCCTGACGAGCCGGGCGGCTTAGTGGTGCCACATCAAGACAAACTTGTGTTCAACCGTTTGGCGCCAGGCCAGGCAGACGAGCCGATCGAGCGGCTGTTGCCGCTGCCCGAGGTGCCCATCGCCTTGCCGGTGGCTGAAGACAGCAGCCCGCCGCCGGTGAAGTCGGTCGGCCCAGACGCGGCGTCGCCGGATACGGAAATCGCAACCGCGTTAACGCCGAAACTGGTTGAGCCCGCACCGGCCAAAGAGCCGGCGGCCGAGATTGTGGCAGCGCCACCGCCGCCAGCCCCGCCGGCGCCGCCACCCGAACCCACGGAACTCGCTGCCAAGACACCGACGCCGGCACCGGCAACCGGTGACGTTGCGGTTAAGGCACCGCCGTCGCCCAAGGTCGAGAAACTGCCGGTGGCGGCAGCCGGGCCGGCCTGGCGCATTCAATTGGTTTCGCTCAGCAGCCAAAAGGACGCCGAAGCCGTGTGGGCCCGCATGCAGAAGGCGAATACCGATCTGCTCGGCAAACTGCAGTTGCAGGTGCAAACGGTGAAATTATCCAAGGGGACTTTTTACCGGGTTCAGGCCGGGCCCTTGGCGGACCGGACAGCGGCTGCCTCTTTGTGCGGCAGCTTGAAATCGCGAAAACAGGATTGCCTGGTTGTCCCACCAAAGTGAGGTTCCGGGCGCGGTAATATTCGGGTGCGCCGGCCCTGAACTCACCGCTGACGAGACGGCCCTGTTCCGCCGGGTTAACCCGCTGGGCTTTATCCTGTTTGCCAAGAATTGCGAAACGCCGGAACAGGTCACCCGCTTGGTGGCGGCATTGCGCGATACGGTTGGCCGCGCCGACGCTCCGGTGCTCATCGATCAGGAAGGCGGATCGGTTCGCCGCCTGCACCCGCCGCAATGGGACGAGGTGCCGCCGGCGGCAGTATTCGGGACCATATACGCGCAAGACCCGACGCGGGCAGGCGAGGCGGCCAAGCTATCCGGCAGCCTGATCGCGGCGCAACTGGCGCCGCTGGGCATTACGGTCAATTGCGCGCCGGTCCTCGATGTATCCTTTCCCGAGACCACCAGAGCCATCGGCGACCGCGCCTTTGCTGCCGACCCCGCTGTGGTCGCAGAACTGGCGGGTATGTTTTGTGAAGGCATGGTGGCCGGTGGGGTATTGCCTGTGATCAAGCACATACCGGGCCATGGCCGGG
>JABDJY010000271.1 GCA_013003285.1 Alphaproteobacteria bacterium
GACGGGCATGGCGCAGGCAGCAGCGTTTACCGGCATCGTTTTAACCCAATACGTGAATATTCTCTCGCGCCGCACCGGTGCGTCGGTGTTCAGACGCCATTTGTTCGCCAACCGCCAATTGTGGCTCGCCCTGTCCATCTCGTCGGTTGTGGTGACAGTGATCGTGTCGGTTCCCGCGGTTGGGCTCTGGTTCGGCTTCGAACCGATGCGCCTGGAGCATTGGATTTGGCCGATCGCCGGCGCGCTTGTGTACCTCATGTGTTTCGAAGGAAGAAAATGGTTAGCTCGTCGAAATCGCGTAATTAGTGCGAGTTGATGGAGAATCTGACGTGCCAGAGACTCAAAAAATCTAACGCAGCACCCAGTGTATTTAGCCGTGCTCAGATTTGCATTCGTCCGAGCATACGCGGAAGCGCTGTATTCATAATCTCACTCGCCAAATATGGATACACCGTTTGCCGGCGGTCTGCTGGTGGGAAAACAATCCCCGATACCGTATCCTCCAGCGTCCGAAAACCGCGCGTCTGAGAATTGTTGCCACCCGGTGCTATCCTATCGGTTGCTGTCCCGAGAATCAGGCGTAGATATTTGTCGCCCAACTTCCCTTTGGTGGTCACGACCGCCTGGGTATCGACCGGCAACCGAACGCCGGAGCTAAATTTGAGCTGTAATACAGCCTCGAAGCTTCCTGGGTCGAATTGGCGATCGGTGACTGTGCCGATCTTCACGCCGCTGATCCGTACGTCGCTGTCCTCCTCCAGTCCGCCGACTTATAGAAACCGGGCTTTCAGATCGTAGCTGTCGACGGAGTCCACCTCTGTCGCTTGCAGGGCAAAGATGAAAATCCAACAGCGATTATGATCACAACGCAACCAAGAAACGTTTCGGCCATATTACGTTTCACGGATTACCCTCTCATTCGATGACACGGAACCCGCCGATGCCGTCTTGTATGATTTGCACCAGTCGTTTCTCACGACCCCGACAACACCAAGCAACATCGGTGCTAGGCTTGATCCGTCACCCTGAAGTGCTGCGGTGGGCGGAGCAGCGTGCGCACTGATCGAAAACAAACCTATCAGCACAGGTGCTGGCAGCGAACGGAACAATGCGGACATATTTGTTCTCCGCGCATCAGGGTGGTTTAGGTCTGCGATAATCGTGAAAAAATGAGACTCGGGCCAAACGCTGTCAGAATGCCAATATATCCGCGTTACAAACGCGAGCGGGCTATTTAGCCTTTGTCTGAATTTTCTTCGTCTTTTTCTTGATACTCTGGAGCCAAATGTGGCGGCTCCTGCTTTAACGAGTAAGGGAGGATGGGCGGTCGCGACCGCGCAAATATCCGACGCTCCACTCCACCCTTACGAATGAAAACCACGCCTGACTAAAGCGCGCCAGTGGAATCGAACAGAATCAGAAGAATCATTGCAGGTGCAACCAACCGCAACAACCACAACCAGATCAGTCCAACCGACTTGCCTGCGAGGTCGGCAGCAGAGAGCGCGGTACTTCGGTCCCAACGCCAGCCAACGTAGACGCAGATCAGAATACCTGCCAGCGGTAGTACATAGTTCGATACCGTCTGGTCGATGAAATCGAGCAACCCTCGGCCAGAAATCTGAATTCCAGATAACAGTCCAAAACTCATTGCCGACGGGATACCAACGGCGAATACTGCCACGCCAATCACGGTTGTCGCGCCCCAGCGGTTGAGACGGGTGCGGTGAACGACGCTGGCGACCGGCACTTCGAGCAGGGAGATCATTGAAGTTAGCGCCGCGGCGACCAGTAGCGCAAAAAACAAGGGTCCGACGAATTCGCCACCGGGCATCGCGAGAAACATTTGCGGCAACGTGATGAAGGCCAGCTGGGGCCCCGCCTCGGGGTTCATGCCGAAGGCGAACACGGCGGGGAAAATCGCCAAACCGGCGACGATCGCGAACAGCGTGTCGCCGACGATTATCGCGGAACCGAACAGTGGGATGCGCGTTTCGCGTGTCATATAACTGGCGTAGGTGATGAACACGGCCATACCGACCCCGAGCGAGAAAAACGCTTGGCCGAGGGCGGCGATATAAACCTCTCGCTGCAGCAGTACGGACCAGTCTGGGACGAACAGAAAGCGCCAACCGGCGCCGGATCCGGGCAACGTCGCGGCGTAAGCGGCGAGCCCGACGACGAACAATGCGAGGAGCGGCATCAATATACGGTTGATCGCTTCAATCCCCCGCTGCACGCCACCGGCGACGACAAACATAGTGGCGGCCAGCATCGCCATCTGCCAGGCGACCGGCTCTCCGGGGTTGCTGATGAACCGGTTGAAATAACCGCCAAAGCCCTCTCCGGCAGCAAGCCACAATATGCCGGTCAGTCCCCCAACGAGATATTTTAAGGCCCAACCGGCGATGACCGAATAGTAGCTAAGGATAAGGAAACTGCCGATGACACCAACCCAGCCGGCATATCGCCAACGCGAGCCCGGCGATGAATTTTCGAACGCGGCCACCGCGTCGCCCGATGCCTGTCGCCCGAGCGCCATTTCAGCGAAAACAATCGACGCGCCGACGAAGACCACACAAAGCAAATATATGATCAGAAACGCGCCGCCGCCGTTCTCGCCGGCAACATAGGAAAACCGCCAAATATTACCGAGACCGACGGCCGCACCGATCGTTGCGAGGACGAACCCGTGTCCCGACGCCCACTGTTCACGTTTACCGGACATATTCGACAGCTCCCGTATCGATTGAAGACGTCGACCGGCTACTCGATGCGATCAGTGGAGCACGCCGTATGGTGGAGCAGCTAATTAAGGCAACAATCATGTTAAACCGCGAACTCAACGGCATGGGAATGGATGACGATCAAAACGGGAGAGATAACCCGACGCAACGTTCACCGAACCACGAGAATACGCCTGATCCCGCTACCATCACTACCGCTCCGGCTCTTCCAGCGCACGTGTGACGCGCCGTAGGATCACCTTTCGCGCTTTGTCGCCCGCCGCCGAATCCAGCAGGTCTCTCAGCCGAAGCGAGAATTCGGCGAGATCATTGTGCCAATCCAAGCCGCCCACCAATTCGGGCGAAAGCCGGTGTGGTTCGGGCTTGAACTGGACCTTGCTTTCGCCAGCCAACAGATCGACCACGTCATCGAGTTGCGGAATAATGATACGCTCAGGCGGCAACCCTTCCGCCTCCAAATCATCGCGCAACGCTGCGAGAGCCTCGTCTTCTCCGTGGGTCAAGAAAATCGCGGCCTTTATTGGCCTCCGGTCTTTCAACCAGGTAACTAATTGTTTGCCATCCGCATGCCCCGAATAGACGTCTGTCTGGCGAATGGTAGCGTTTACTTTCAGCTCTTCACCTTGGATTTTGACGGCAGGGACTCCCTGGGACAGCAATGACCCCAGCGTACCCGGCGCTTGATACCCGACCAATAAAACAGTTGCGTCGCGTCTCCATAAATTCTGTTTCAAATGATGGCGAATACGGCCCGCATCGCACATGCCGCTCCCGGCGATTATGATAGAGCCACCGTTAAAACGCGCGATGAGCTTGCTCTCTTCAACCGACTCGGTGAATCGGATATTCGGGCGCCGGAAAAGGTCCTGGGACGACCCCGTATCCTCCAACATCGCCGCGTTCTTGGTAAATACTTCGGTTGCGCGAATTGCCAACGGGGAATCCAAAAAAACGGGCACGTTCGGAATTCGGCCTGCGTCGAATAAGGCCGAAAGGTCGAGCAGTAATTCCTGCGTCCGTTCGACGGCGAAGGCCGGTATTAGAAGGTTGCCGCCTCGCGCGAGTGCGGCCTCGACCTCCTCCGCGAGGATCTCCCGGCGTTTCTCAGGCGTAGCGTCGGTTCGCCCACGGCCGCCATAGGTTGCTTCGCAGCAAACATAGTCCCAATTCTCCGGTGCGTCGGGATCGGGGTGGAACAGTTTGTGCTCCGGCCCAATGTCGCCGGAGAATAACAGCCGAGATACGCGCGAATTACTCTTGCCGGTAGCCACTTCAACTTCTATCGAGGCCGCACCCAGAATGTGGCCGGCATTCCAATAGCGAGCCCGGACGCCTTCGCCGACTTCCCACCATTTTTCGTACTCGACAACAGAAAAGAATTTCAGCGAATTCTGTACATCGACTCTACTATAGATCGGCGTTACCTGGGAACGACCGCGTTGCGCATTTCGGCGATTGAGCCGTGCGACTTCCGCCTCTTGTATGTGGCCGCTGTCAGGTAGCATGTAATTCAGGAGATCGACTGTCCCTTGGGTCGCAAATATCGGCCCGCTGAAACCCTGTTTGACGAGTTTTGGTATCAGACCCGAGTGGTCGATATGCGCGTGTGTCAGGAGAACGAAGTCTATCTCTTTGGGGTCGAAGGGGAACGGCTCGTAGTTAAGCTCTTTCAGGGTCTTCGACCCTTGAAACATGCCGCAGTCGACCAAAAACTGGCAGCGCTCGCTCTGGATCCAATAACAAGACCCGGTGACCGTGCCGGCGGCGCCACAAAAGCTCAATAGCATACGACATTCCCAAACTCAAAATTCATAAGTCATTGCATCCTGTGCCAATTTTCCGGTCTTTGGCACTTGGACCGCCTTCTCGGCGCGCCCCACTTCCTCTGTAGGAGTACCGACTTCGATTTGGGGCCGAGCGTCACCCGCACCGCATCGGCGAGGGCGGCAGTTCCACGCAGAATTTTTTCCCGCGCGGCAGAGCGGAACATAATATGTTTGTGTGCCATTTTTAGCGTGTCCCCGAATCTCACGGCAGACCTGCCGTTAAGAGACCGGAATTTGCGCCAAGTAACTTGGTTCGGCATTGATGCGAATCAAACCTCTATGATCGGTCCGCCGGGTACGCAGTGCTTCGGCGAGGAAGAGGCTACCGAGAATGAGAAAGACAACCGGGCGCGAGAAAGGTTCAAATGCTAAAGGAGTATCGGCGACCCCCAACGCAACTAGGGCGATAGGCACGATTACCGCGGCAATCGGGGGCGACACCGGTTCAAGCGCGAGAATGCTGGCGGTAAAGACAAATGCAGCGAGGGCGCGATGTCCTTCCGGTGATATTCCAGGCGGCGCCGGAAGAAGTAGGACGGCAACGGTTAGGAGAATGACAAGTCCGAACCGACCAAAGAACCTGGCAAATCCCCATGCGCCACCAAGTCCGCGGGGCTTGAGCA
>JABDJY010000036.1 GCA_013003285.1 Alphaproteobacteria bacterium
GAGAGAGGGCGTGCAAAGTTCGCGACATCTCCCTCCGCCGGCATGACCCGGATCAGGTTTGTGGGTGTGTTCTCAGTCCCCGATAAGCGGGGACACCCCAGCATCACGTTAGGCGAATACGATGGGCGGCAGGGCAGAAGATGTCAAGGCGAGGAGAGCGCCCCCGCCGTCACCGCAGATAGCGGATCCAGCGCCACAGATTGAGCAGGCCGGCCAGCGATGAGGCGACGTAGGTGAGGGCGCAGGCTTTTAGAATGCGCCGCGCCGCGGGCAAATCCTGGCGCGGCAGATAACCGCCGCGATCGAGGATCGGCAGGGCGCGGTTGAAGGAGGTGTCGAATTCGACCGGCAGGGTCACCAAATGAACCACCACGGTGCTTCCCATCGTGGCGATGCCGGCGCCGACCCCCACCAGGGCCAGAATCGGCGATCCGACAACCGCACCGAGGCCGAAGGCGGCGAAGACGATTATCGAGCCGAGCCGCTGCAGCCATTGGGTCGATTTGATCAGGTTGGTTCTGGCGAGGAGCGGACCGTAATTGTCGCCATTCTGTATGGCATGGCCAACCTCGTGGGCGGCGACGGTGACCGCGGTCAGCGAGCGGCCGTCAAAATTATCCGGGCTCAGCCGCACCGCTTGCGTCGTGGGATCATAATGATCGCCTGCATCGGTTGCCTCGACGGCGACCTCCGACAGGCCGGCTTCGTCGAGCAGGTGACGGGCCAGCTCGCCGCCGGTGCCGGGAAAGTCGGCCCGATCGTCGCCATGTTTCGCCAGAATAGCTTTCGCCCACAGGCTCGGGCCGAACACCGCCGCAACCAGCAGAATGCCCAGTAAGATTAGGGGCATTTTCGCGCCAACCTGGAACCGGAACGGCCCGGTCCGGGCCGGCTAGGCGCTGGCATCAAGCTGTTTCGCCATCCAATCGGCCATGAGGGGGCGTACCTCTGCCGGCTTGTTGTCGCAGCAATGGTTGCCGCCCTCGAACACGATCAGTTCGGCATTGTCGCCGACCGTGGCGGCGGTGCGCTCGGCTTCGCTCAAGGGACAGATTTCGTCCTCGTCGCTGTGCACAACTAGCACCGGGCAGGTGATGTTCTCGGCCGCGCCTGACAGGGTGAAGCGGCGCGCCATCTCTCGTGCCTGGGTGCGGTCTTCGGCGCCGAAGGAGAATTGCAGAATGTCGAGCAGCACGCTGGACGAGGTGTCCCAGAAACTCGCCATGTCGAAATAACCGCCCAGCGCGATGCAGGCCTTGATGCGTTGGTCGTGAGCGGCGACGCGCGGCGCAGCATAACCCCCCATGCTGCGGCCCCAAATGCCGAGGCGGTTCGCGTCGAGCTCGGGGCGTTTTTCCAACACGTCGAGCACGGCGCCGACCGGCGCCTCGAAATCGGGGCGCAGCTTCATCTGCTGCCAGGTCATGCCCTGGCCCGGCCCGTCGAAGGCGCAGGTGGCCAGCCCGCGCTTGAGAAATTCGTTCTCCAGCGTAAAGAATTCCTCCTTGGTGGAATCGGCGCCGGCGTTGAGCAGAACGCAAGGCACCTTCGCGCTGCCGCGATTTTCCGGCAGGCGCAGATTGCCCGGAAACTCGATCTCCTCGAAGGGGATCGCGATGCGCTCGGCCGGCGGGCTCACATGGGGCATGGCCTTGAGATAGGCCTCGCGTTGGCGGGTCTGCACGCGCAGCTTTTCCGCCGGGTCCTCCACATTGCCGGCCTGGCCGGTGTGAAACGAAATGGCGGCGCGGAAAAAGGCCTCGCCGGCGGTCACCGTATTGCCCGCCGCCAGGGCCGCGTTGCCGCGTTCTTCATGGCGCTCGCCCGCCGCCTCCCAGCCGCGCGACCAGTCGGCGACCTCCTTCATGCCAGAGATCACGGTCATGGCGTCGTTATAATCGACGCCGGAGCCGATCAGGCGCGGCAGGCGGCTGATCAAATGTTGACGTGTGCTGTCGTCGGTCATGGGAGCCTCCCTGGTATTTTAGGAGGCGATGTTAGCACGGGTTTTGGCGGCGCGCTCTACTTCCGCCGGTGGTTCACATCCGTATAGGCATAGATGGCGTCAGCGGTGGCGATGAGATTGCCTTGATTTCCTGGTCTATGGACCCGTTCCGATATCGGTTGTCGGGAATTCACGCGCCGCATACTCTACCGGCCTGTAGTTGGCTGATGCGAATAGGCACATGCTCGAGACGCTCGCGGTTTCAAACTATCGTTCCTTGCGGAATCTGGTCATCCCGTTGCAACGACTCAATGTGGTGACCGGCCCGAACGGCAGCGGTAAATCGAACGTGTATCGGGCGCTGCGGTTGCTTGCCGACACGGCGCAAGGTTCGGTAATCCAGTCGTTGGCGCGCGAGGGAGGGCTCGAATCCACCTTGTGGGCCGGCCCAGAGGGAATGCCACGCTCGATGAAGCGCGGCGAGCAGCCTGTGCAGGGGACCGTCCGAAGTAATCCTGTCAGCTTACGGCTGGGATTTGCGAGCGCCGAATTCAGCTTCGCGATCGACCTGGGTGTGCCGCCCCGAGACGGTACATCAGCATTCAATGGCGATCCGGAGATCAAACGCGAATGCATTTGGACCAGCAGTGTCCAGAGACCCGCCACATTGTTTGCAGATCGGAACGGGCCGGGCGTACGTATTCGTGGTGACGACACCGGCTGGACTCAGGTGATCATGAACCTGGCATCGTTCGACAGTATGATGACCCACAGTGCGGATCCGCGAGATGCGCCTGAAATTTTACTGTTGCGTGAGCAGATCCGCGGCTGGCGGTTCTACGATCATTTTCGAACCGACGTTCACGCGCCCGCGCGGGTCCCGCAAGTCGGCACCCGTACGCCAGTTCTCGGTAATGATGGCGCCGACCTGGCGGCGGCGATCCAGACAATTCGGGAAATCGGTGATCCCACGGCGCTTGACGATGCTATCGAGGACGCTTTTCCCGGCGGCGCTGTGGCGGGCACTCAATCTTCGGATGGCCGCTTCGAATTGGATATGCAGCAATATGGCTTGCTACGGCCTTTGAAGGTCGCGGAATTGTCCGATGGAACCTTGCGCTATCTCTTATGGGTTGCGGCTCTGCTGTCGCCGCGACCACCTGGTTTGCTGGTCCTCAATGAGCCGGAAACCAGCCTGCACCCCGACCTGATGGAGCCTCTGGCCCGTCTGATTTCTCAGATGGCGTCGCGAACGCAAGTAATCGTTGTGTCCCACTCCCTGCCGCTGGTCGCCGCGCTCGAAGCCGAGGCCGATTGTCAACGAATCGAACTACAAAAGGAATTGGGCGAGACAAGTGTTGTTGGCCTCGACAGGTTTGACGCGCCCGCCTGGCATTGGCCAAAGCGCTAAATCACAGTCCGGCCTACTTCCGCTGGTGGTTCACATCCGTATAGGCGTAGATGGCGTCGGCGGTGGCGATGAGGTTGCCTTCATCGTCTTTGACTTCCGCCGCCGAGAAGTAGATGCGCCGTCCTGCCTTCACCACCCGCGCGGCACAGATCAGGGTCTTGCCTTTGGGCCGGCCGACGAAATTGGTGGTCAGCGAGACCGTGACATTGCCGCGGCGCTTTTCCGGATCGGGCTCGAAGATGCCGCAAAATCCGGTGGCGGCATCGATCAAGGTCGCCATGGTGCCGCCATGCACGCCGCCCTGGCGGTTCTTGTGCACATCGGCGATATCGACGCTGATTTCGGCAAATCCGTCGCGCCAATCGGTCAGGCGAAAGCCGAGAAAACCGTTGAGCCCTTCGGTGAGTTCGCGCGCGATGAAATCCGCCATGGTGCTGCCGCCTGTTCTTGTTGATTTGCGCCCCCATATGCCCGATGGGGCCGCGGCGGGCAATTCCCCCGCGGCATTTCTATCGTTAGACTGCCCGCACGCTGTTTAGGAATGCCGATGCCAAAAGATCCCGAAACTATTCGCCCCAAAATCCGTCACGCCATCGATACCCTCGACGGGTCGTTGATCCGCAAGGTGGCGGAAACCAATATCGGCCGCGACGATGTGGTCCCGCTGTGGTTTGGCGAGCCCAGCGAGGCGACGCCCGATTTCATCAAGCAGGCGGCGGTCGCCGCGCTCGACGACGATCATGTGTTCTACGCCCAGAACCGCGGCATCCCGCCCCTGCGTGAGGCGCTGTCGGATTATGTGAGCAAGCTGCACGGCCGGCCCCTCGGCATCGACCGGCTGACCGTGACGGCGTCGGGGATGAACGCCATCATGCTGGTGTCGGAAGTGCTGATCGACAATGGCGACAATATGGTGGTGGTGGGCCCGGTATGGCCGAACTGCCGTCAGACGGTGCAGGTGATGGGCGGCGAGGCGCGCCAGATTGCCTTGCAGCCCGACGAGAATGGCCGCTGGCAGTTGGATATGGACGCCCTGTTCGATGCCTGCGACGAGCGCACCCGCGCGGTCTTCGTTAACTCGCCGGGTAACCCGACCGGCTGGGTGATGTCGGCGCCAGAGCAGCGCGCCTTGCTCGAGGAGTGCAAGCGCCGCGGGCTCTATGTGATCGCCGACGAGGTCTATATCCGGCTGGCCTATGATTGGCCGAAGGCGCCGTCCTTCCTCGACTTCGCCGATCCGGAAGATCCGTTGATCGTCATCAACAGTTTCTCCAAATCCTGGTCGATGACGGGTTGGCGGCTGGGCTGGCTGACCCATCCGCCCGAACTCGGCGACGTGTTTTCGATCTTGAATGAATTCAACATCGCGTCGCCCACCACCTTCGTCCAACATGCCGGCGTTGTGGCGGTGCGCGACGGTGACGACTTCATCACCGAAATGGTAGAGGGCTACCGGCGCAACCGCGACCTGGTGTTCCAACGCTTGGCGGCAATGCCCAAGGTCAGCCTGTCGCGGCCGGAGGCGGCGTTTTACGCCTTCTTCGCCGTCGATGGCATGACCGATAGTTTGGAATATGCCAAGCGTTTGATCGCCACCACAGGCGTTGGCCTGGCGCCGGGCCGGGCCTTTGGCGCGGCCGGCGAGGGCTGGCTGCGCCTGTGCTTCGCGTCCGAGCCGGCAGTCCTGTCCGAGGCGCTCGACCGGCTCGAGCCGGAATTTTCTTAATACAAAAGGAAACGACAGCATGAAAGTCGTCATTACCGGGGGAACCGGGATGCTGGGCCGCCGTTTGGCGTTACGCCTACTGGCCGCCGACGAATTGGTGGGGCCTTCGGGCAAGAACGAGCCGCTCGAGCATCTGACTTTGGTCGATGCCTTCACGCCCGCCGAGCCGCCACCCGAAGACCCGCGTGTCGAGCTGGTCAGCGCCAACATCTGCGACCCCGCAGTGGCGCGGCGGTTGATCGACGATAGCGTGGATTCGGTTTTTCATTTTGCCGCCGTGGTCAGTGGCGGTGCCGAGGCCGATTTCGATTTGGGCTACCAGGTCAATCTGGATGGCGCGCGTAATGTTTTCGAGGCCTGCCGGGCGAGCGCCGGCGTGCCGCGGGTGGTGTTCACCAGTTCGCTGGCGGTCTATGGCGGCTTTCGCGACATTGTCGACGATACGCCGCTCACGCCGCAGACATCCTATGGCGCGCAAAAGGCCACCGGCGAGCTGATGGTCAATGACTATAGCCGGAAGGGTTTCTTCGACGGGCGCAGCCTGCGCTTGCCGACCATCGTGATCCGCCCGGGCAAGCCCAACGCGGCGGCGTCCGGTTTTGCCAGTTCGATCCTTCGTGAGCCCTTGCAGGGTGACACGGTGAACTGTCCGGTGAGTGCCGAGACGCGGATGCTGATCCTGTCGCCGCGGCGCGCGGTGCAGGCGTTCATCGATGTTCATAATGCCGATGCCGAACAGCTGGGCTTCCGGCGCGGCGTCATGATGAACGGCATCTCGCCGTCGATCGGCGAAATGGTCGCAGCATTACGCGAGATCGCCGGCGACACGGTCGCGGATCGGATTTCCTGGGAGCCGGATGCGCAGATTCAGTGGATGGTCGACAGCTGGCCCTGGTACGCCAATGGGGTGCGGGGCCGCGAGCTTGGATTCCAGCCCGACGCATCGATCGAGGAAGTGATTCAGACTTTCATCGACGACGAGCTCGGCGGGCAAATCGCTGACTAGCTTTCGGACTAGGCGTCGAAATCGACCAGCACGGTCAGCGGCACGTCGAGCTTGTCGCGGCCGCCCAGACCGTTCAATTCGATGATGTACGCGGCGGCGCGCACATCGGCGCCGACACTGCGCAGCAGGGCGATGGTCGCCGCGGTGGTGCCGCCGGTTGCCAGCAAATCGTCGATGATGACCACGCGGGCGCCATTCGACACGGCGTCGGCCTGAATTTCGATGGTGTCGGTTCCGTATTCCAGATCGTAAGTGTGCGACAGGGTCGGGCCCGGCAGCTTGCCCTGCTTGCGCGCCATGATGAAGCCGCAGCCCAGTTGCAGCGCCAGCGGGGCGGCGACCAGGAACCCTCGGCTTTCAATACCGACCAGCAGATCCGGCTGGTGCTGGCGAGTGGCGACGGCGAGCAAATCGACCGTGTGCCGCCAGGCTTGCGGGTGCGCCAGCAGGGTCGAAATATCGTAGAAAAGAATCCCCGGCTTGGGGAAATCTTCGATGGTGCGAATGTGATCGCGAATTTCCATAATCTAATACCGCTCCTCAGATGCGGTGGCGATGCTAGCGATGACGGTTAACGACCGCAATGTGAGAGGATCAAGAATTCACGCAATTTCACTGTAGAATGTGATTCATATAATAATACCGCCACTTTGACTAAAGTATGAGAACGAATCCACAATTCGCGCAATAGGGTTAATGAAACAGTTGTTGCAAATATAAGAATAGCACCGTTTTATAGGGGTAATTAATCGAACTTAAAAACGAGATTCAGTCGATGGCAATGGAACTTGAATTTAGCGCTGAGGAGAGGCGTACAGCAGCGGCATTTTTGACCCGTCTGCGTGAGGTCTACGATTCCCTTAGTCCGCAGCTACAGAGTGGCGCTCGGTATATACTTGAGCGCCCCGACGAAGTCGCTTTCACGTCGATGCGTCAATTGGCCGACCGGGCCGGTGTTCAGCCCGCGACCATGGTGAGGCTTGCACAGAAACTGGGCCTCGACGGCTATGAAGCGCTGCGCGAACCCTTTCGCGACGAATTGCGCAAACAACCCAGCGGCTACGGCCGCCGAGCGCGGCAGTTGCAGGAGCGCACCGGCCGGCGCAGCGGGGGCCGGGCGTTAAACCATTTGGCTGGTGAGATGATGTCGGCCGACCGCGAAAATCTGTCGCTGACGTTACAGGCGATCGGTGGCGACGGGTTGGCGGCGACCTCGAAAGTCCTCGCCAAATCGCGCCGGCTTTACATTTTGGGCATGCGCAGCCTCTATC
>JABDJY010000057.1 GCA_013003285.1 Alphaproteobacteria bacterium
CTCGCAAACGAACTGAAATTGCAACGGGTCGAATTTAGTGGGCCGCTGTATGGCGAGGACAAATGGCGTGCCTACCAAGAAGCCGATCTCTATGTCTTGCCAAGTCATTCCGAGAATTTCGGCATGACGGTCGCCGAAGCCCTTGCGGCCGGCACGCCGGTTATTACAACGCGTGGTGCACCGTGGGCGGAGTTGGAGCCGCGCGGCGTCGGGTGGTGGATCGACATTGGTGTCGACGCGCTAGTGGCCTCGTTGCAAGAGGCAATGACAAGCTCTCCCGAGGAACTTATCGTTCGTGGTGAGCGGGGAAGAGAATGGATGATCCAGAAGTTTTCCTGGCAACGAGTTGGCACGATGATGGATCAAACTTACCAATGGCTGCTGCATCGCGGTGAAATGCCCAATTGGGTCCATTTGGAATAAGTTAATCTTGGATATGGTAAGGCGTCCCCTCTAAGACCGATTTCCGCTTCATCTTCGTGGGTGTGATTGGTTGTAACTGACTAGTGGCGGCGAATGCTCCTCGTCGCGCAAATATGCTTCAAAATGGTCTGACCACGATAGCGAGCGTATCTAATACCTGTACAAGGGAGGGCGAGCGCGGTGCAAGCAACGGAAGACCTGAAACGACATGTACATGATTTCTGGGATGAGGCCTCGTGCGGGGAAATTCAGTTTCTCGATGCTCCCGACAAATCTGGCTTCCTGGAACAATCGCGCAGGCGGTATCTTTTGGAGCCTTATATTGGGGATTTCGCCGGCTTCGAGGGTTCGAAAGATCTTGATGTCCTAGAAATCGGCGTTGGCCTTGGTGCTGACCATCAACTTTTTGCCCAAGCAGGCGCTGTGTTAACGGGGGTCGATTTAACCGAGCGGGCTATCGAGCATACGCGGAACCGGTTTGCGCAGTGCGGGTTGACTTCGGATCTGCGAGTAAGCGATGCCGAGGCCCTGCCATTTGCCGACAATTCCTTCGACTGGGTTTATTCGTGGGGCGTATTACACCACAGTCCGGATACCGCGCGTGCTGTCGATGAGGTGAAGCGAGTGCTTCGAACCGGGGGGCTCGCGAAAGTAATGATTTACCACAAGTATTCTATCGTTGGCTACATGCTCTGGTTGCGCTATGCATTGTTAATGCTCAAGCCCTGGCGCAGTCTCAGTGAAATCTACGCAAATTATCTCGAAAGCCCGGGGACCAAGGCTTACACCAAGGATGAAGCGCGGGATTTGTTTGCCGAATTCTCCGATGTTGAAATTTCGATTGTGCTTACGCATGGCGACTTGCTGGAATCTGAAGCTGGTCAACGACACAAGGGATGGCTGTTAACACTGGCAAGACGAATTTGGCCGCGCCGCATTATACGTTGGGCACTGCCTGGACATGGTCTGTTTATGCTTATCACGGCAATAAAGTGACCGGGCCAGGCTTGAGGGTGCTGTCCTTAGATTTGTTAAATGCTGCAGGGCATACGGCGACACCTGAGCCAAAGTCATCCGGCGAATTGTGAAATCTGAGACAGATCGAATTTGCCTGCATCAAGATACTCTTTAAGAATATTTAATCTTGTCGTTTCAGAACATTCTGAGGCCATAGCTAACTCATCTCTCCACTGCTTCAAGTAAGTATATCTGTCACACGTCGAGAACTGAACTTGGGCGCATTACGGTGCGCAACCCAATCGAACGGAATGCACCATGTGCGGAATTGTAGGCTTCAGCGGATCGTATGACAGGGCCGATTTGTCCAGGATGAGTGATCTCGTCGCGCATAGAGGACCCGACGATAGCGGGCTGATGCTCTCTTTTGACGGTCGAGTGGGGCTAGCACATCGACGACTTTCTATCATTGACCTGTCTTCGCTCGGCCATCAACCGATGGCCACTAGAAACGGTCGTGTGCACATCGTGTTCAATGGCGAGATCTATAATTTCAAAGAACTGCGTGCGTCTTTGGAACGGGATGGTTTTCATTTCAATGGGCACTCCGATACTGAAGTAATCCTGAACCTCTACGTTAAGTACGGCGCGGAACTTCTCGATCATCTTAACGGCATTTTTGCGTTGGCAATTTTCGACCAGCAAAGCGACACGCTTCTGATTGCCCGCGACCATCTTGGTGTAAAGCCATTGTACTTTTCGGAACAAGAAAAAGGATTTGTTTTTGCTAGCGAGATGAAAGCTATTTTGCGCAGTGGATTGGTTGCGCCAGATCTAGATCCCAATGGCATCTTGGCGCATTTAACCTATCTCTGGTCGCCCGGCGGTCAGACTTTGGTCAAAGACATCCAGAAGCTCGAGCCTGGGCATGCGATGATCGTGCGTAACGGACGAGTTACCAAGCGCTGGAGATACTATGATATTTCCTTTGTTAAATCGCCGCCTGTGGCCACGTCGCTCGACGCTTGTATTGAAGGTGTTGCCAGCGGGGTGAGGACTGCCGTGCAGCGTCAGATGGTTGCCGATGTTCCGGTCGGCGCCTTTCTTTCAGGTGGGCTTGATTCCAGCGCAGTTGTTGCATTCGCCGCAGAGTTCGCTCGTGACCAGCGTGTCCAATGTTTCACAATTGAGCTCAATGACCAGGATGCTTCGCGAGAAGGATTTGTTACCGATCTTCCCTACGCGAAACGAGTGGCGGAGCATCTCGGGGTGGATCTCCACACAGTCAGTGTTGGCAATGAAATGATCGATCGGCTTGACCAGATGATCTATCACCTGGATGAACCGACTGCCGACCCGGCAGCCCTCAATGCTTTGCTCATCAGCGAGCTGGCCAGCCAGACAGGTATTAAGGTCTTGCTCTCAGGGGCTGGGGGCGATGACATTTTTACCGGCTATCGCAGACACTATGCGTTGCAGCAGGAGCGATACTGGTCATGGTTACCGGTTCAAGTTCGTCACATGATTGCAAAAATTGCTGCCTCTCTACCGGTCGGCAATACGTCACTCCGCCGAGTATCAAAAGCGTTGCAATATGCGGACCTTGATCTGCAAGAAAGAATCGCGAGTTACTTCTGCTGGACACCGCCTGAGAGTGCAATGCGGCTTCTCTCGGAGGGTGCAAGGTCGCAGCTGTCGAGCGAAAATATTCTTGAACCTTTGCTGCGAACCCTATCAATACCGCTAGCCGATACTGCTAAACTTGATTTAATGCTCTATCTAGAGTGTAAGCATTTTTTGGCCGATCACAATCTTAACTACACAGACAAGATGGGAATGGCGACTGGGGTTGAAGTGCGCGTACCGCTTTTGGATAAAGATTTGGTGGATTACGTTGCGAAGCTCCCCATTAACTACAAACAGAAAGGCGCAACTGGGAAATGGATTTTTAAAAAGGCGATGGAACCCTACTTGCCCTACGATGTTATCTATCGGTCCAAGACCGGCTTTGGAGTTCCGTTGCGGCAGTGGCTTTACACGCGATTACGTCCGCTCGTGGAAGATTTTCTGTCTCCAGCCTCAATTCTCAATCGCGGCCTATTTGATCCCAAAGCCGTTCAGACACTGATCGAAAGAGATCGAGTCGGTGCAACTGACGGCTCGTATACGGTGTTCTCACTTCTGTGTATGGAGATGTGGTGCCGTCAATTTATCGATGGTGATTATCCACCCGCCGTCACTCAGTGTGTCGGTTAATGCAATCAAGTCCTACTACAATCGTCTCCCGTGGCTATAGTAAATGAAACAGATTTTTCAAAATTTGAATACCGGCAAAACCACCCTGGAAGAAGTGCCTTGCCCGCGGGTATTGCCCCGCCATCTGTTGATCCGCAGCTCCGTGTCTGTGGTATCTGCCGGCACGGAGCGCATGCTGGTGGAGTTCGGCAAAGCCAACTTGCTTAACAAGGCGCGGCAGCAGCCGGACAAGGTGCGCCAGGTCCTGGACAAGGTCCGCACGGACGGCGCCCTACCGACCCTCGAGGCGGTTCGCAGTAAGCTCGATCAAGCAATTCCACTGGGCTATTGCAATACCGGCACTGTTCTAGAAGTCGGTCCCGGTGTTGAGGGCTTTGCCGTTGGCGACCGGGTGGCGTCGAACGGCCAACACGCCGAGGTTGTTAGTGTACCCAGCAATCTGTGCGCACACATACCCGATGCCGTGGATGACGATGCCGCGGCTTTCACCGTTATCAGCGCTGTAGCCCTACAGGCAGTGCGTCTCGCCCAGCCAACACTGGGTGAAGCATTCCTGGTCACCGGGCTTGGGTTGGTCGGGCTCTTGACGGTCCAGATTCTGCGCGGCCAGGGCTGTCGGGTTTTGGGTGCCGACTATGACCAGTCGCGGCTAGAGCTGGCCCGGCAATTCGGTGCGGAAACAGTCGATCTTTCAGCTGGCGAAGACATTATTGTGCGTAGCCAGGCGTTCTCCCGTGGCCGTGGCGTCGATGGGGTAATTATCGCTGTCGCAACGCAGAGCAGCGAACCGATTCACCAAGCGGCACAGGTTTGCCGTAAACGTGGCCGTATCGTTTTGGTTGGCGTGGCTGGACTCGAGCTGGCGCGGGCCGATTTTTTTGAAAAAGAACTGACATTTCAGGTGTCATGCTCTTACGGGCCGGGACGTTATGACCCGAGCTACGAAGAAGACGGTCAGGACTATCCGATCGGATTCGTGCGATGGACCGAGCAGCGAAATTTCGAGGCCATTCTCGATATGATTGCGGACGGCAGTCTCGATCCAGCGCCACTGATAAGTCACCGCTACGATCTCGACGCGGCGTCGGATGCTTATGCCGTGCTGGAAAAAGACTCACCGCTCGGCATTTTAATTCGATATCCTGGTGCAGCGGACCGGCCGGTCGAAGCACTGCGTCGGCAGTCCGTATCGCTTTCTAAACGCGCACCAACCGACGCACCGGCAGTGGCGGTCATCGGCGCCGGTAACTACGCTAGCCGTACCTTGATGCCGGCGTTCGCCAAGGCCGGGAGCCAACTAATCGGTCTCGCGGCCAATACCGGCGTAAATGCCATACACGCTGGCCACAAGCATAACTTCGCGGAAGTGACAACAGACTCCAAGGCGCTTCTCAAGCGCGACGACATCGACGCGATCGTCATTGCGACGCGTCATGACAGCCATGCCGCATTTACCGTCGCCGCTTTGGAGGCCGGAAAGCATGTCTTTGTCGAGAAACCGATAAGCACGACACGGGCGCAGCTGGTGGAAATCGAAAGCGCCTATGACACCGCGCAGGCCAACTCCTCCGAACTGCTCTTGATGGTCGGTTTCAATCGCCGCTTTGCGCCGCATATCATGAAGATGAAGTCGCTTCTTGCCACGGTAGCAGAACCCAAGTCGATCCTGATCACTGTCAACGCGGGCGTCATTCCGGCCGATCATTGGACGCAGGACGAGACGGTTGGCGGTGGCCGGATCATTGGCGAGGCGTGTCATTTTATCGATTTGGCCCGCGACCTTGCCGGTGCGCCGATCAGTGATGTCGCGGCGGTGATGATGGGCGAGAGAGGCGGCGGCGGTCGCGCTGATGATAAATCAAGCATAACTCTGGCTTTTGAAGGTGGCTCTTTCGCAACCATTCTCTACCTTGCCAATGGTCATCGTAGATTCCCCAAAGAGCGCATTGAGGTCTTTTGTGGCGGACGCGTTTTGCAACTCGACAATTTTCGCCAATTGCGGGGCTATGGTTGGTCGGGTTTCCGCACTATGCGTCTGTGGCGCCAAGACAAGGGTAACACCGCTTGCGTGGCCGCCTTCATCGATGCGCTGCGTTCCGGCGGGGATGCACCTATATCGGCGAGCGAACTCTTTGAGATTGGCCACGCCACGTTCGATGTTGTCGATTGCCTACGGCCTTGATGCCGCGAGCGTTGGTTGCCGGCTCGTCCTCCCCTTCATGGGGCAGCATATATCATAGCGAATAAAATTTTTAGAAAGTGACTGCAATAACCACAAGTTTGCAGTATATATGTTTGCAATATTAAATTGCCTTTGAGGCGGTATTATTAACTATAATTACATGACATATCCTAAGAGGTTAATTTTTCATAAGTATATGAACAAATATTCTGTTGAATGGCCTATTATTTTGCTCGTATGAACTCCCCATCGCTCAACTCTGAAAAATCCCGGTACGTTGCCAGCTTGGACGCGGCGACCGGC
>JABDJY010000079.1 GCA_013003285.1 Alphaproteobacteria bacterium
CTGCTACGCTGCATCGACGGCTTGATGCCGGTCTCCGACGGCGAAATCAAAATCGAAGGCGATCTGATCACCACACCGCGCGAAGGCGTGGCCATGGTGTTCCAACATTTCGGCTTGTTTCCATGGAAGACGGTAACCCAGAACGTAGGTTATGGGCTAAAGCTGGCTGGTGTCAGTAAAGCCGAAATCGAAGAAAAAGTTCCTTACTATATTAAGTTGGTCGGCTTGGAAGGCTTTGAATCGGTTTTCCCCTACCAATTGTCCGGCGGCATGCAGCAGCGCTGTGGTCTGGCTCGTGCCTTGGCCATGGAACCCAAAGTGCTTCTGATGGATGAACCGTTCGCCGCCGTCGATGCGCAAACCCGCGAGATCTTGCAGTTTGAACTGCTGAGAATTTGGGAAATGCGGCCGATGACCATGGTTTTCGTCACCCATTCCATCGAAGAGGCGGTGTTGATGGGCGACCGGGTTGTGGTGCTCAAGGGCCGTCCGAGCAGTGTGTTTGAAGTCATTGATGTTGATCTGCCGGCGCCGCGCGATAGGTCTACGCTGGCCCATCCAAGATTTTCCGAGCTTCGTGAGCATGTATGGAGCACCTTAATGGACGAAGTCCGCGCTGCGGAATTCGACGTCAACTAAAGGGCGGAAAGACACAATAAGTTAAATCAGTAAAACTAACAGGGAGGAATCATATGCGTTATTTCAAACCAAGCCGGTTCAAGAAGCCGATTGCCGCGACGGCAGTTGGCCTTGGCATGCTGGCCGTCGCACTGTCCTCGGGGACAGCCTCGGCACAGGATCAAAAGGTCACTTTCGCACTACCGGGCGTGCCGCCGATCTTCGGTTCGGTCTATGCCTTTGTGGCGCGCGATGCCGGTATCTATAAAAAATACGGCCTCGACGTTGACCTGCGTCCGATGAACTCCGGCGTGGGCGCCGCTCGCGCCGTCGTCGCCGGTGACGTCGATCTGTCCATGTCGCCGACCCCGCCGGTTGCGGTCATGGTGTCGAATGCCGGTGTGCCGTTGAAGGCGATCAGCGGTATGGAAATCAACGACTGGATGCTGGGCTCCATGGATCCCACCATGAATACCTGCGAGAGCGTCAAGGGTCAGGCCGTCGGCGTCGATAGCCCGCGCGGTGCGCGTTGGATCCAACTGGCCAACATGATCCGGCCGTGCAAATTGATTCCGGATAAAGACGTACCGACGGTCAATTTGAGCACCAATGTGGGCGCCGCCATGGTCTCCGGTCAGATCAATTTCGGCGTTTTGCATAGCGACGATATTCCCGTCATCGAGCGCGAAAGCGGCAAGAAATTGACCATCGTCGCGCGCGTGGAGGAAACGTCCCCGGGCAGCCACTATGTGGTGCTGGTCTCGAACAAGAAGGTCATTGCCGAACGTCGCGATGCGCTGGTTCGCATGGCTGCGGCTCACATCGAAGCGATGAACATGCTCTATGACGAGAAGCAATGGCCCGCGATCGCCCGCATGGCGGCGCCGACAGGGCGGAGCATCGACGACTCGCTTGCCGCGTTGAAGATCTTCACCGACTTGAACTATTGGCCGCGTAACGATGCTGGGTTGGACAAGACCCGCATGGAAAAAGCCATCGCCATTCAAACCGGCGTTGGCAAACGCACCAAAGGCAAGGCGGGCATCAACCCGGAGAAAACGCCGGTATCTCATGCTGACTTGATCGATCCGACGATCGTCGAGGACGCGTTGAAGCTGATTGCCAAAACCAACTAACGTAAAATCGAGACGGGACGGGGACAGCCGCCAATTGGCTGTCCCCGCCAGTCTGGAATTAGGCCATGACAAAAATTCTCGCGCTGATTAATTCGGACCGCTGGGCCGTCCGCTGGGGCACCATTGTCCTCAGCTTGTTGGCGGGCGGTTTGCTGTGGGAATCTGCCGGCTGGTCGTCGAACCAGGCGATCATGGCGCCACTCATCGGCGGCGGAGATCATCCGGGAACCATCCCCCGGCTTTATAAATATCTCGTCCATGACGAGGAATACCGCCTGTCGCTGTTGCAATCGGTCGGCCTGTTTACCACCGGATTTTCACTGGCGCTGGTGGCGGCAATTCCGCTTGGCATTGTCATGGCGCGCTTCGTGACCCTACGAATTGCGCTCGAATCCTACATCTTGGTGCTCTACGTCACACCAATGATCGCGTTGATCCCGTTCATCATGTCGATCTTCGGCTTCGATTTCTGGCCCAAGGTTTTGGTCGTTTATCTGTTCGCCTTCTTCCCCATTCTCTACAACACGCTGGAAGGCGCCCGCAGCGTGAAGCCCGAAATGCTCGAAGTGGCGAAGTCGTTCCGCTCTTCCGAAATTGCCATTTGGCGCGATATTCTCATTCCTTATACGCTGCCCTACGCCCTGACCGGTGTCCGGCAAGCCGCCGGCCGCGCCTTGGTGGGCATGGTCGCGGCGGAATTTCTCTTATCGACCAGCGGTCTCGGCGAGGAGCTGATCACCGCGTCACGTAATTTCGATATGGCTGGCGTGTTGGCCACGATTTTGGTGATTACCTGTCTCGGTATCACCTTCATGCGAACCGCGCAGGCGTTTGAGCAGAAATACGCCGCATGGCGAGGTGTAAACCGATGACCACCGATGCCATAGGCCGCCTGCCGACGGAGCGACCACGCGGCAAAATCGAAGCGGTTATCGTAAGAACCGGTGCGTTTTTTGCCAACATATTGTGGGGCACACCGGCGCGCGCCAAGATTACCATCAAAGTCGCTACGGGCTTCCTGATCCTGTTTGTATGGCAGATCGGGGTCGCTTTATTCGCCGCGAATTTTGTCGCCAAGCCGATCAACATCGCTAAAGTTTTTCCAAGTGTTCTCGCCGATCCACTGTTTCAGCAAGCCGCGTGGAACACGCTCGCGGCCGTTTTCCAGGGCCTTGCGGTCGCCTTGGTGGCCGGAACGGTCGTTGGCATCGCCATGGGTCGGATGAAAGTGTTCGATCGGGCGCTGAATTTTTACGTCAACGGCCTCTACACCATGCCGATGATCGCGCTGTTGCCGCTGTTGACCATCTGGTTCGGCTATAGCGGCGATGCGCGCATGGCGACAATAATTTTCGCCGCGTTTTTCTCCATCGTCATCAATGTGCGCGATGGCGCCCGCTCGGTGCCGCCGGAATATCTCGATGTCTGCAAGACCTATCGGGCACCGGCGCGGTTCGTTTGGTTCGACATTACGTTGTTTTCGTCGCTGCCTTATCTAATCGCCGGGTTCCGGCTGGCTGCCGGCCGCGCGCTGGTCGCCGCCGTGATCGCCGAATTTTTCGTCTCGTTGAACGGGGTCGGCATGTTCGTGCTCTCCAATGCCCGCTCGTTTAAACATAACGAGGCGGTGGTCGGCGTTGTGGCGCTGGTGCTGTTCGGCCTGTTGTTCGAATTGACCATGAACTGGATCACCCGGCGCTACTTCCCCTGGTACCGGCGCGAAGGCCAAAGCAACTAAACCCAGGCTATCGCAGTACCGACAGTAATTTCTCCGCAGGGTCGGTTGTGCCACCGCTTCGGCCATGCTGAAGTCGTGCTCTATTGTCATACATAGATTAGCGGTTAGGGGAGAGGCTTCATGATTAAGGCAAAAGCACCGCGATTTGCTTCATCGCCAGTGCGGGTGGCGTGATGCCGTGACCTCGCCGATCGAATCCCTCAGCGCCGTTACGCTCGCCACCCAAGATATGGCGCACGCGATTGCGTTCTATCAGGCGTTGGGGTTCCAGATTCGCTATGGCGGCGTGAATGCCGAGCTCACCAGCTTCGATGCCGGTAATAGCTTCCTCAATGTGATCCAGGCTCCTGAAGACACGCCGATTTCCTGGTGGGGCAGGGCGATCTTCTATGTCGACGATGTCGACGCCATGTATGCCCGCGCGCTAGCGGAGGGATTCGCGCCGGAAGCGCCGCCCCAGGATGCGAGCTGGGGCGAGCGCTATTTCCACTTGGTCGATCCGGACGGCCACGAGCTCAGCTTCGCCCGGCGGCTTGAAAGATAAGTCGCCCGACCATCCGGCGTTCCAAAGTCTACGTTAGGGATAAAGAGCCATGACTGAATCTGTTGCGGTACTCTACGAAAAAGGCGCGAACTGGTTGCCCGGTCGCACTTTGTCCGAGCAACCATTGCAGCAGCATGTTGACTATCTGCTGGCATTGCATGAAACCGGCCAACTCAAGATGGGCGGTCCGTTCGCCGACGGATCGGGAGGGTTGGTTATCTTATCGGTCGGCAACATCGCCGAGGCGGAGCGGCTGGTGGCTGAGGATCCTGCAATCATCAACAGGATCCTGATGGCCACAATTCAAGCGTGGAACCGCATCGTCTAGATGGCAAACATGTTGCCGATGCTTAACTCGGTTCGAAATCGGCGACGATAATGCTGGCGACCATGGGACCGGCGGCAGCGAGGGCCGCTTGGTGATCCTCATGGGGACCGTAGGCGGCAAGCGCTTCTTTGTCGCGCAAGGTCACGATGGCGGCGTGGGTGAAGTTGCCGGCGCGGTCGGTGAAGTTCCGGCCCCACTCGACTTTCTCAACGCCGGGAATTTTATCCGGGAACGAGCCGACCGCGGTCATGAATGCGTCGATCGTCGCGTCGTCGGCTTCGTCTTTCCATTCGACAAGCACCAAATGTTGCACCGTCATTTCATCTCTCCATAAATGGGCTGGTTTCTGGGGATAATTTAGGCCTTTGCGGTCAGCCCGTCCACGAGCCGCCGTTCACATCCAGTGTGGCGCCGGTGGTGAAGGCTGCACCGGGGGTACAGAGGTACCAGACAGCGTGGGCGATTTCTTCCGGCGTGCCGAGCCGGCCGACCGGCATGGCGCTGGCGAGCTGATCCATACGTGCGGCGTGGAGGACGGCGATGCGCGGCGTCATCACCGTGCCCGGCGCGACCGTATTGACCGTGATGCCGAACGGCGCCAGTTCAACAGCAAGGCGGCGCGACAGTCCACCGATGGCAGCCTTGGCGGCGGAATAGTCGAGCGCGGCAACCGCGGCCGCCATGCGGCCGGCCTGCGAGCCGATTGAGACGATGCGGCCGTAATTGTTGGCTTTCATGGCCGGTACGACGGCGCGCATGGGGATGTAAATTCCCGACAGGTTCCAGTCGATGCCGGCGCGCCAGGTCTCCGCATCGAGTTCTTCGATCGGCGGTGTGGAGTGAAAACCGCCGGCACAGTTGGCCAGAATGTCGAGGCGGCCAAACCGTTCGACGATCGCCGCCACGCCGGCCTCCATATCGGCCTCCGACGTGCATTCCGCCACCACCGCCATGGCTTCGCCGCCGGCATCTTCGATTTTAGCGACACCGGCCTCGGCGTTGCCTTGGTCGCGGTCGATGATCGCCACTTTGGCGCCCTCGGCGGCGAACCGTTCGGCGCACGCCAAACCGATACCGGCCGCGCCGCCGGAGACCGCGGCGACTTGGCCCTTGATCGATGCGAGTTCAGTCATTGTTTGTTTTCCTATTATTGGTTTTGTTGGTTTGCTAGGTGCGGTCAGCCGGTCCAGCGGCCGCCATTGACGTCCAAAGTTGCGCCGGTGGTAAAGGCCGCGCCGGGGGTGCACAGATACCAGACCGCGTGAGCGATTTCTTCCGGCGTGCCGAGCCGGCCGACTGGCATGTTGCTGGCGATGGCCTCCATGCGCTCGGCATGTAACACGGCGATGCGCGGGGTCATCACCGTGCCCGGCGCGACCATATTCACGGTAATGCCGAAGGGCGCTAGTTCGACAGCTGCGCGGCGGGTCAGGCCGCCGACGGCGGCTTTCGCAGCCGAGTAATCCAGTGCCGCATGCGCGGATGCGGTGCGTCCGGCGGCCGATCCGATGGAGACGATGCGGCCGTAATTGTTGGCCTTCATGGCGGGCACCACGGCGCGCAGGGGCACATAGATCCCGGTCAGGTTCCATTCGATGCCGGCGCGCCAGGCCGCGGCATCATGTTCTTCGATAGATGGCGTCGCGTGAAACCCACCGGCGCACCCGGCGAGGATATCCAGGCGGCCATATTTCTCGACGATGCTCGCGACGGCCGCATCCGTGTCGGATTCCGATGTGCACTCGGCGGCGACAAATATAGCGTCGCCGCCATCGGCTCTGATGCCTTCGGCCACCGCTTCGCCGCGCCCCCGATCCCGGTCGATGATCGCCACCTTGGCCCCCTCGGCGGCGAACCGTTCGGCGTTGGATTGCCCGATGCCGGCAGCGCCACCGGTCACTGCGGCAACCTGATCTTTAATCGATGAAAGGTCGCTCATGCCATTACTCCCCCTATTTTTCGGCCCGTCGACTTGTTACGCGGCGATTAGGTGCCGCAATCTAGCATGGGCGGCGGATCGACCCCAGTGGGATCGCCGGCATTTTGGCCATATCCGCTGGCATGGCCGGACCCGATGGGGCTAAGATATGCCACTAATTCCGAGTTGCGTTTAAGCATCCGAACTAAATCTCAGGGGGAGACCATGGACGATATCAAATATACCGGCGACAGCATGTTCCGCAGCGAGTTTCGTGAAGGCATGCGCGTCGACTGGGACGTGCCGATTACCATGGATGACGGCCTCGTACTGCGCGCCAATGTCTACCGGCCCGACGATGACGGCCAGTATCCGGTCATCATGTCCTATGGTCCCTATGGCAAGGATCTCCATTTCGAAGAGCTCTACAAGACCTGCTGGGATCTGATGTGCCAGAACCATCCGGATGTGCCGGCGGGGTCGAGCAATATCCATCAGGCCTGGGAAGTCGCCGACCCTGAGAAATGGGTGCCGCATGGCTATGTGCTGGTTCGTGTCGATTCGCGCGGTGCCGGTCGCTCGCCAGGTTATCTCGAACATTTCAATGCGCGCGAGACCCAGGATTTTGCCGATTGTATCGAGTGGGGCGGCGTGCAGCCCTGGTCGAACGGCAAGGTCGGCCTGAGCGGTATTTCCTACTACGCCATCAACCAGTGGCAGGTCGCGGCGCTGCAGCCCAAGCATCTCGCGGCGATATGCCCGTGGGAAGGCTCGACCGATTATTACCGCGAGGGCGCCTATCACGGTGGCATCTACTCGTCCTTTGCGCGCCACTGGTACGACATGCAAATCATGAAGATCCAGCATGGCTATGGTGATCGCGGCTTCAAATCCCGCGCCAATGGCGTACTCGCCGCCGGACCCGAGACCCTGTCCGACGAGGAACTCGCCGCCACCCGCTTCGATCTGCACGCCTCGATGCGCGCGCATCCGCTCGACGACGAGTTCTTCGCCGAACGCGCCGTCGATTATTCGAAGATCGAAGTGCCGATTCTGAGTTGCGCCAATTGGGGCGGCGCGCCGCTGCATCCGCGCGGCAATTTCCACGGCTACATGCTGCCAGCATCGAAGCAGAAATGGCTCGAAGTGCACGGCCTCGAGCATTGGTCGCTGTACTACACCGACTATGGCAACGATCTGCAGATGCGGTTCTTCGATTGCTTCCTGAAGGGCGACGATTCGGGCTGGAAGGACCAGTCCCGGGTTTCCCTGAACGTGCGCCACCCAGGTGAAAAGTTCGTCCTGCGGGCCGAAGAGGACTGGCCGCTGCCACGCACCGAATGGACCAAATTCCATCTCGAACCGGCGGGCCAGATACTGTCGGAAACACCGGCCGGTGAAGCCGCTGAGATCACCTACGAAGCGATGGGCGACGGGCTGACCTTCGTGTCGAACCCGGTTGCCGACGACACCGAAATTTGCGGCCCGATGGCGGTCAAGCTGAACATATCGTCGGACACCCAGGACGCCGATATGTTCGTTATCCTGCGGGTCTTCCAGCCGGATTTGAAGGAGGTCACTTTCCGCGGCGCGCTCGACCCGCACACGCCGGTGGCATCGGGTTGGCTGCGCGCGTCGCACCGCAAGCTCGATCCGGCGCGGTCGGAAGAATGGGCCCCGTTCCATTCGCATGACGAGGTCGAGGCCCTGACGCCCGGCGAGGTCTACGAGCTCGATATCGAGATACATGCGACCGGGATCGTGATCCCCAAGGGCTATCGCTTCGCCCTGTCGATCCGCGGTTGCGACTATGTCTATCCGGGGGAGCCGGACACCGGCCTGTCGAACATGAAGAATACTTTCACCGGTGTCGGACCGTTCCTCCACGACGATGAGACGGATCGCCCGCCGGCAATATTCGACAATAATGTGACGGTGCATCTGGGGCCCGACTATCCGGGCTATGCGCTGCTGCCGATCATCCCGGCGAAGTAGGCGTATTTATCAGTCCGTTTAGGAGCAAAGTTATGAAAGCCGTTGTAATGCACGAATTCGGAGGGCCCGAGGTTCTCAAATATGAGGACATCGCGACACCCGAAGTGGGGCCGGATGAAGTGCTGGTGAAAGTTCACGCGGTTTCGGTAAACCGCACGCTGGATCTGGTGGTGCGCCAGAATAAGTATGCGCGCACGCCGCCGCTGCCGCATATTCTGGGGGTCGACCCGTCGGGCATTATCGAGGCGGTCGGCGAAAACGTCACCGATCGCAAGGTCGGCGACCGGGTCTATATCAGCCTGTTCGTGAAAAGCGACGATCCCGATGCCATGAACCTGCCTGGCGTGGGTGCGGTGATGTTCCTCGGCGTCAACTTATGGGGTGGCTATGCGGAATATGTGAAAGTTCCCGCAGAGAATGCCCAGCCGATCCCTGACAGCCTGAGTTTTTACGACGCCACGGTGATCGGCCGCCATTTGGCCACGGCGATAAATCAGGTCGAAGGTATCGGCCAAGTCTCCGACGGTGATTGGGTGTTGGTAATGGGCGCTGCGGGCGGTCTCGGCAGCGCGGCTGTCCAAGTCGCCAAGCTTAACGGCTGCAACGTTATTGGCGCGGCGGGGTCCGACGAACGGGTGCAAGCGGCGATCGATTGTGGTGCCGACCATGGCGTCAATTACCGCACCCAAGATTTAGCTGCGGAGGTGGCGAAAATCACGGATGGTCGGGGGGTGAACCTGGTCTGCGAAAATATCGGTGATCCCGATCTCTTCACAGGCGCGTTCAACAGCTTGGGTCGTGGCGGCAAGATGGTGACGGCCGGTGCCCATGCCGGCGGTCAGGTGCAACTCGACCTCTGGAAGCTTTATTTGTTCCAGCTGCAGATCATCGGCGAACCGCGTGAACAGCCGGGCGGTTTGGCCCGTGCGTTACAG
>JABDJY010000113.1 GCA_013003285.1 Alphaproteobacteria bacterium
CACCACTATCGTCGCTCGAGTGACACCGTCGAATGTTCGTTGGATATCGAAGCAGTATTGGGTCACACAGGTCGATTTGGCGCCCAACAAATAACCGGCCGCCATGGTGTTTCTACTCGCCGGCGAGCCAAGCCTCGCCACTGGCGAATAGCGCTTCGACTTCGGGTCCGTTGAGCCCCGGCATATCGGTTTTCACGGTAAAGCCGGCGCCGGTCTGCAGATAGGCGAGGTGGCGGTAGCCATCAGGAAAGCGCGCGAGGATTTCCGGATCCAGTTTGACGGTTTGTGACGTGTCGACCGGATCGAGGCGATCTTTCTCGTAGATACCTTGGCGGCGCACCATGCCCCAGCGTCCACCGCGTTTTTCGAACAGATCATAAAATCGAACAGTGCACACCACGTCGCAGATGACGTCATGGACCGGCGCCCGTTGGCCGATCGTCGCGCGGGTCTGCGCCACGGCGCGGTTGCCCGCGATATCGACCGTAGTACCCCCCAGAATATGCTGAGCGGTTACACCGCGTTCGTGCGACTGCCGGGCCCGGTCGATGAATTCGTCCACAGACCCCTGAAACATTGTCGCCGCCATGACGCCATCGTCATGCCACAGCGAGCGAAACCGGTCCCAGTTTGCGGAATCGCGCCAGATCGCCCAATTCTCGATGATCTCTCGAATCTCTTGGCGTTCCATCACGTCATTCGACATGTCATTGTTCCTTTGAATTACAGGTTGGTCGCCTCGGTTGGCTGTGCCGGTCGGTGTGACCATATACTGTCGATGCAGCTTTGCGACAACTGGCGGCGTCCAGCTGGTGTCCGGGGTTCGCACATTGGCAGCAATTGAGATGGAGTGGCTCCTTTGGACGATGCGCCCATAAGGCGAAATATCCAAACGACCGGAGAGACCGCCGTTGCGCCGGTCGCCCGTGCTGCGCCAATGTCTGGCGATCTAGAAAATTCGACTTTGCTGGAAAAGTTGCGCGCCGGCGATGATGAGGCCTTCGAACAATTCGTGCGCCAGCATTCCGGCCGCGCGCTTGCCACGGCGCGACGGCTGCTGCGTGACGACGCTGCCGCGGCCGACTGCGTTCAGGAAGCCTTCCTGGCGGCGAGCCAGAATATTGGTGGGTTCGAGGGGCGGTCCAGCCTCGCGACTTGGCTGAACCGTATTACGATAAATCAGGCGCTAATGCATCTGCGCCGTCACAAGGCAAAGAAAGAGATACCGCTCGATCCGCTGTTGCCGCAGTTCGACGACAATCAATGCCGTATCGAACCGGCGCTTCACGTCGTCCGGACGGTCGAAGATATTATCGCCGATGCTCAACTTAAAGACATGATCACCAAAGGGATCGAGCAGTTGCCGGACGAGTATCGCGTCGTGTTGCTGTTGCGCGATATCGAAGAAATGACGACACGAGAGGTTGCCTCAACGCTTGAAATAAGCGAGGGCGCGGTCAAGACACGGCTCCACCGTGCCCGCTCGGCCCTGAAGAAGATATTGGAGCCCCTTTGGCTGGAGTATGGCCCATGACCGCCCCGCAACGACCACGTCCCGCCCGCAAGCGCGCGTTGCATAAGTTTATTCCGGGTCTGATTAATTGTGTTCAGTTCGAGGAATTCATGGTGAATTATTTCGAAGGGACGCTGCCGCCTGCACGTCGCATGAGTTTCAACGCCCACCTCAAGGTTTGCCGTGAGTGCCGCGACTATCTCGCGGCCTACAAGCAAACCATCGAGCTGGGAAAGGCGGCGTTCGAAAACCGCGACGGACCGCTGCCCGACGATGTACCGGAAGATCTGGTGCAGGCTATTCTGGCGGCCCGCAATACCCCCGGATAGGTCAACGCTGTAACCTTTTTGCCCCGCCGCGCATCTATAGTTCGCGCGTAGGAATTGTCCGGCACATGGCGGGGCGTTCACCAGACGAGCCGCTCCACGATCGACAGAAACATTTAACAAGGAAGGCCAACACGATGCTCAATGATCTCCAGCAGGAATGGTGCGACACCAGCCGATGGGATTTTTCCGATCTCAAGGCGCTGTTTATCAATTGTACGCTCAAGCGTAGCCCCGGCATGTCTCACACCCAGGGGCTTATCGACATCGCTTCCACGATTATGGACAAGAATGGCGTCAGTCATGAGACGATCCGGGCGGTCGACCACAACATCGCCTACGGCGTCTATGGCGACATGACCGAGCATGGTTGGGATCAGGACGATTGGCCGGATATCTTCAAGAAGGTTGAGGCGGCCGATATTTTGGTGATTACCACGCCAATTTGGCTCGGCGAAAAATCCTCAGTCTGCACCAAGGTGATCGAGCGTCTCTATGCCAATTCGAGCCAGCTGAACGAGCAGGGACAGTATGCTTACTATGGCCGTGTCGGGGGCTGTTTGGTGACCGGTAACGAGGATGGCGCCAAACATTGTGCCATGAACGTGCTCTATTCTCTGCAGCATTTGGGCTACGTAATTCCGCCGCAGGCCGATGCTGGATGGCTCGGCGAGGCTGGGCCGGGACCGTCTTATCTCGACGAGGGTTCAGGTGGGCCTGAAAACGACTTCACCAACCGCAATACGACGTTTATGACGTGGAATCTGTTGCACGGCGCACGCATGATTAAGGATGCGGGTGGTTTTCCGGCGCATGGTAATCAACGAGCGGCCTGGGACGCTGGCTGCCGTTTCGACTCCGAGAATCCCGAGCATCGTTGATGGTTGAGATGTCCAGCGTTGGCGAATAAACGTATATAGAGGAACGAGTTCATGTGATATTACTAAAAAAATTTCTCACGACATGCTTAACGGCGTAGCAAAACTGCGGTGCGTAACGAATATTTAGGTTAATAGAAAATATTTTAAGTAAAGAAACTGTTAATCTGTTTCTAAATTGCTTAGTATTTTGCAGATTTTGGAGTTCTCCGTGGAACACCTATCAACGTTATAATTACTTATCTATCACTGTCTGGCTATCACAGCGGACAATCATCAGGGGGCCGGATCGGTCTGCTGCATTCCAGGAGGGTAAAATGTACGCTTTGACATATCTTCATACGTTGGCCTTGCGCCTGCGTAAAGACAAATCTGGTGCTGTCGCCACCGAATATGCGTTCTTGATTGCGTTTATAGCGATCGTGGCCGCTGCCGGCATGGGACTGCTGGGTGAGAATTTGAGCGCTTTCTTCGACGATATCGGCCAGGCGCTCGATAACGCCGGCGCCGCGATCCCGACCCTGCCGACCTGATTTTTCGGCAGACGGTCGAGAAACGCTCTCGACGACACGAAACGACAAGAACGAGGTCGGCGCAGCAGCGTCGGCCTTTTTCTTTGCCTAATTGGCCTCAGGTCTCCGGCAAGGGAATGTATTCGTCATCGCCGGGAACGCGTTCAAATCGATTGTGTTTCCAATCGTCTTTGGCTTGTTCGATGCGTTCCTTCGAGCTCGACACGAAGTTCCACCAAATGTGACGGGGGCCGTCCATGGGGTCACCACCGAATAGCATGGTTCGGGATTCGCCAACCGCCGAGATCGAAACGTCCGCGCCGGGGGCAACCACCACCATTTGTCCCGCGATATATGTTTCGCCGGCAATGGAAACGCTACCATCGACGACATAAACAGCACGTTCTTCATGGTCGTCGGGCAGCGCTACCGACGCGCCGGCCGGCAATGGCGCATCGAGATAGAACATGTTCGAAAATGTCTGGACCGGCGCCGTATGGCCATAGGCATTGCCGACGATGAGCCTCAGCGTCGCGTCGCCTTGAGTGATTTCGGGAAGACTTTCGGCGCGGTGATGGAAAAAGCTCGGATCGGTCTCTTCGTCGGCCAGGGGCAAGCCAATCCAGGACTGAATGCCGTGCAGCCGGTGCTCGGCGGAATTGACCTCGGCGGCCGTGCGTTCCGAATGAGCGATGCCGCGGCCGGCCGTCATCCAGTTGACGTCGCCCGGTCGGATTGCCTGTTCAACACCCAGGCTGTCGCGATGCATAATCTCGCCTTCGAATAAATAAGTTACCGTCGCGAGACCGATATGGGGGTGAGGGCGGACATTGACGCCTTCGCCGGCCGGGAACACCGCCGGTCCCATATGGTCGAAAAAGACGAATGGTCCGACGGTTCGCAGCGTTGCGGCCGGAAATACACGCCGTACGGAAAAACCACCAAGGTCTTTATCGCGGGAGTCGATAACGGCGGTAATGGGGCTGCTCATTGTATATGGCTCCGGGTCAGAGGGCGGTATCGCCTAGGTAGGTCTGGTTTTGCCGAGGGGCAAGTTGCGGCGGCTGGCGGCTCGGCTTTCCGCGACCGCTCGGTTAGATTATGCGCTGGACCGCACGACACAAAAAAGGAACTTGAAAATGAATGCACCGCTCGGCAACCCGATGTCGCTTTTCGATATATCAGGTAAATCGGCGCTTATTATTGGCGGCACCGGAACATTCGGCAGCGCCGCGGCGCGTGCGCTTACCGCCGCCGGCTGTCATCTCACCCTGGCCGATCGCAATAGCGACCGTCTGGCGTCCCTATCGGAAGAACTGACCGCAGCGGGTGGCAATGTCGCGACCGTGGAGAACTGGCCCGATACGGAGGCCAATGCGGCGGCGATCGTCGATGCGGTGGTGGATGCTCATGGCAGTCTCGACTTGATGTTCATCGCGCTGGGGACCAACGAGGTTGCCTTTATCGAAGATCAGCCGTTCGACGATTGGCGCAAGGTGATGATCGCCAATCTCGATACCTATTGGCTGGCTTGCCAGGCCGCCGGGCGGCAATTCGCCAAACAGCCGGACAATGGCGCCCGCAACAAGGTCGTCGTGGTGTCGTCGACCCGGGGCCGTCACGGTCTGCCGAGCGGCTATACCGGCTATTGCGCCTCGAAATCGGGCCTCGACGGTATGGTCAAGGCGCTGGCCTGTGAATGGGGGTCGAAGGGCATCAACATTAATTCCATTGGCCCGACGGTGTTCCGCTCTCCGTTGGCCGAATGGATGTTCTCCGAAGAAGAGCCGGGCCGGTCGGTGCGCGAGAAAATGCTCGACCGGGTGCCGGTCGGCCGGCTCAGCGAGACCGACGATCTGATCGGCGGTCTGATCTATCTGCTGTCGCCGGCCTCCGATTATGTCACCGGACACACCCTCTATATCGACGGCGGCTATACCGCGGAATAAAGGTGGGCGCCGCAGGCAACGCCCGCCTCTCCGGGTTTAGGCGGCCTGCAATCCCGCGTTAGCGGGAGTTCTGGCTTCGCGCCGCAGCTCTCGTGCCTTCAAGAGCACCACCACATGGGTGATGATAAACAGCGGTACGAAGAAGCTGGGGAACAGATTAAGCGGCCACACTTCCATCGCACCGCTGGTCAGGGGACCTTCGACCAGATCCGGAAACGCGCCGGAAGTGAGGGTCGCGGCGATAACCGCCACCACAAAGTCGACCAGGCCGAGTGCATGGAAGGCGATAAACCGCCGGCTGGTGGCAAATGCGGGGTTGCGGGCCAACCGGGTGACGACGAACGGGGCGGTAAACCCGATCAAAATATCGCCGAAGCCGGCCGGCCATGCGAAGGCGGCGGGAAAGATATCATGGGCGTAGAGAATCAAAAACGTAAAACCCAGGACCCGCCAATGGTGCAGCATGGTCAAGGTGCGCAGGTCTTGGGCCAACACGAATGTACGTAGCCGGCTCGATAGAGCATAGGCAGTGAAAAACAGGGCGACCGGAATGATCACGGCCAATCCGATCGGCCTAAACTGTTGACTTGGGTCGGTGGCAAAGAGGCCGGTGATGCCAACATAGTAAGCGGCTATCGCCAATAAGGCGATAAGGGCTGCAATGGTGATTTTCGTCGAATTTTTCCAAGGTGCCGCGGTGTGTAGATCAGTCATCGATTTGCTCCTGGTAATAGGGTGTAATTACACGTAATAAGCCAAAAAAAGGGATTACTCTTGGGTCAGGGATACGGCCACCGACAAATCGTCGAGCAGGCCCGCCCAACGTTTCTGGCCAAGACCATCGACCAATTGGGATTGTGCTTTCCGCCACAGGGGTAATGCCCGGTCCAACAGTTGTTTTCCCTGCGGCGTCAAAGAGATGTTGCGGACTCGACGATCTTCACCGGGGGCGGTGCCGACCAGTTTGCGTTTGATCAGCGGTTGCAGATTCCGGGTCAGCGTCGTTCGGTCCATCACCATGATGTCAGCAAGCTGGCTGAGCGGAAGCGGCCCTTGCTGCCATAAGGCGGCGAGGAGAGTGAACTGGGTTGCCTTGATATTGGCCGGTTGGAGTGCCGCATCGTACACCTGTGACAGCGCGCGCGACGCTTGGCGCACATTCGCGAGGGTGCAGGCGGTGACGTCGAGTGGGTTCGGTTTAGTCATAATAGATGTATATACACCTAATTATCGGATTTCAATAGAGCCGAAACGAAATTTGTTCATATGTTCTGCTTCTGGGCGGGCAATAATTTGAGTATAGGCCGTTAGATTTGGTCCCTCTATGGCGAAAGCGGTGCTACGGTGCCAACGCGTGACTCGTGTTGCGCGGCGAGGAGTTCCGACAATCGCATGACTAGTGTATCGACCGGCCCCGGCACTGCCGCCGGTAATCTGCGCGGCACCGGTTGGATGCTGCTGACCGGCCTGTTCTTTGTCGGGGTGACCGGTCTTGTCCGTCATCTGGGCACCGATATGAGCCCCATTCAGGCCGCTTTCATCCGCTATGCCTTCGGCTTCGTGCTGATGATCCCGGTATTCATGCGGCTTGAGACCCTGCGCCCGTCGAACGGCATATTGGGCCTCTACCTCTCTCGCGGACTGCTACACGGTATCGGCGTCTCTCTGTGGTTCTTCGCCATGGCGCGTATCCCCATCGCCGAAGTTACCGCGTTGGGTTTCACGACACCGATCTTCACCACCATCGGGGCGGCGCTCTTTCTCAACGAGAAACTACGCATCCGTCGTATCGGCGCGGTGTTGGTGGCCTTCGGCGGGGTTCTGTTCATCTTGCGACCGGGCTTCGAAGCGGTGAGTATCGGCGCCATTGCGCAGGTCGCCGCGGCGCCGGTCTTTGCCGGCTCGTTCCTGATCGCCAAGAAGCTAACGGGGACGGAATCCAGCACGGCGATTGTCGCGTTTCTATCGATCATCGTCACACTGGTGTTGCTGCCCCTCGCCATATTGGTTTGGCGCACGCCGACGATTACGGAGCTCATCGTGCTCTTCTTCGTAGCGGCGTTAGCGACCGCAGGTCATGTC
>JABDJY010000134.1 GCA_013003285.1 Alphaproteobacteria bacterium
AGCACATACCGGGCCATGGCCGGGCGACGGTGGATAGCCATCTCGATGTGCCACGGGTGACGGCGAGCGGGAAAGAATTGCGCGCGGTGGATTTTGTGCCGTTTCAGGCGCTCGCATCCCAGCCGTTAGGCATGACCGCCCATGTGGTCTTCGAGGCGCTCGATGCGGACAATGTGGCGACGGTATCTAAAACCATGATTGGCGACATCATCCGCGGCGAAATCGGTTTTGACGGATTTTTGATGACCGACGATATCGGCATGGACGCGCTGCAGGGGTGTATCGCGGCACGCTGCGAAGCGGCGCTGGCGGCGGGCTGCGACGCCATCCTACATTGCTCGGGCGATTTTGACGAAATGCGGCAAGTCGCCGCCGCGGTGCCGCCCTTGACGGATGCGGCGCAATCACGCTGGCAAAGCGCCGCGGCACGAATATCGTCGGCGGACGCTATGGTGATCGCTGGCGAACTGGCCAAGCAACTCTCCGACCTGATAGACCCTACCGGCATGGGTAGTTCGTAATGGGTGAGGGACGGTAGTTTGGACATAGATATTTTGTTGATTGCTGCATGGGCCGTACCGATCCTGCTGGCGGTTACCTTGCACGAAGCAGCCCATGGATGGGTGGCCTGGAAGCTTGGCGACGATACAGCCTATAAGCTGGGCCGGGTCACGTTTAACCCCATCCGGCATATCGATCCTGTCGGCACAATTCTCATTCCTGGCCTTTTGGTGTTCTCCGGTACAGGGTTCCTGTTCGGGTGGGCAAAGCCGGTGCCGGTCCAATTTGGCCGACTCGGGTCGCCCCGGCGCGACATGATACTGGTCGCTGCGGCCGGTCCCGGCATCAATTTAATCCTGGCTGTGTTGTCGGGCGCGGCGCTCGCTTTGCTACCCATATCCGACACGAATCCGATTAATTTGGCCTTGTTTATATCGATACAGATCAACATCTTATTGGCAATATTTAACATGTTGCCTTTGCCACCATTGGATGGCGGCCGGGTGCTGACCGGACTGTTACCGGCATGGCTGGCGCGGCCCTTTTCGAAAATCGAACGCTACGGCATGTTTATTCTCATCGGCCTGATCTTTATCCTGCCTCGGGCGGCCGAAGCGTTGGGGCTGCAAGTTAATCCGTTCGTCTGGCTCATCGGCGGGCCGGCGGAATATGTGACCGGAATTATATATAGCGTGATGGGTATTTGATGAGCGCGGCAGTCGATAGTTTCGAACAACCCGTGCCCGACTACGCGCAAGCGCAGGCGGCGCCCAGCGGTGCCGAATTGATCGTTCATCTGGACGGGTTCGAGGGGCCGATCGATCTGCTGCTGACCCTGGCGCGCGACCAGAAGGTCGATCTCACGAAAATTTCGATCCTCGGTCTGGCCGATCAATATCTATCCTTCATAGAGCACGCCCACAAACTGCGCCTTGAGATCGCCGCCGACTATCTGGTGATGGCGGCCTGGCTGGCCTATCTCAAATCGCGCCTGCTGTTGCCGGCGACCGAAGAGGACGAGGAACCCACCGGCGCGGAACTCGCGGCAGCGCTGAGCTATCAGTTGCAGCGGCTGGAATCCATGCGCACGGCGGCGGAGAACCTTTTTGCCCGCCCCTTGCTGGGACGCGACATATTTGCCCGGGGGGCGCCGGAGGGCATCCGCGTCACCACACGGTCTCTGTATGACGCCAGCCTGTTCGAGATTTTGCAGGCCTATGGGTCGACCCAGCGCCGCCGCAAACCGGCGCCGTTGCGTATCGAGCAGATGGAACTGTTTTCCATGGACGATGCGCTGGGCCGTTTGACCCGTGTCCTGGGCCGGGTGCCCGACTGGTCGGCACTGTCGAACTTCCTGCCCGGCGGACTGGAAGACGATCTGGTGCGGCGCTCGGCGGTGGCCGCAACCTTCGCCGCCAGTCTGGAACTGGTGCGCAGCGGCCAGGCGGAAATCCGTCAGGATCAGCTGTTCGGCCCGATCTTCTTCCGCAGCCGCGGCGAAAGGCAGCCTACCGCCGTGACGAACGCGCCGGCGCCAGATATCAAAGAGGTGTCCCATGACGATGATTCCTGAGACGGCGGACGCAAACATCGCCGAGCATTTGCGCATCTTGGAAGCGATTCTATTTGCCGCCGTCGAGCCCCTTGATGAGGCGTCGATCGCGGCGCGCATGCCGGCGGACGCCGATGTCGCGGGTTTGCTGGTGGATATCAGCAAGGCTTATTCGGCGCGCGGTGTGAATGTTGTCAAAGTCGGCGGCAAATGGGCGCTGCGCACGGCACCCGATTTGGTCGACAGTCTGAAAATCGAGCGCGTCGCGGAACGGCGACTATCGCGGGCGGCGCAGGAAACCCTGGCGATCATAGCCTACCATCAGCCGTTGACCCGTGCCGAGGTCGAGAGCATTCGCGGTGTTGCCGTCAATCGCGGCACGCTGGACGTGCTCCTCGAAGCCGGCTGGATCAAACCGGGCCGCCGCCGCGATACGCCGGGCCGGCCGACGACTTGGCTGACCAGCGAGGCCTTCCTGTCCCATTTCGGTCTGGAAAGTCTGCAGGATTTGCCAGGGGTCAAGGAACTGAAAGCGGCCGGACTGCTCGATACCCGCCCGGCGGTGGATGTCTACACTTCGCGCGCGCCCCAGGACGAGCTGCCGTTCGAATCGATCGAAGCGGCAGCGGAAGGCGCCGAGGACGGCGTCGAACTGCTACAGCCGGAAGAGGGGCAACCCGAAGAAGGGCGCCCGGAAGGCGACACAGCAGCCTAATCTTGCGGTCGGATCGCCGTTGGCATATTGCCGCCGCTAGTGCTTTGGCCTAGCTTTCGCGTCCAACACGGTCACACACGGGAACCCCGATAGGGTTATCGATGCTGGCCGCCCCAAACGACGAGCTGTCTTGCAGAATCAAAGCCTCATTCTCGACCATGTCAGCCATCGCTTCGGTAATCTGCTTGCCGTCGATGACGTAACTTTGTCGGTTGAGCCGGGCGAAATCGTTTGTCTGGTAGGACCGTCCGGTTGCGGTAAATCGACATTGCTGCGGGTTGCTGCCGGCCTTGAAGCGTTACAGCAGGGGCGGGTATCGATCGGTGATGAAATCATGGCCGACGGCGCGGTCACCGTACCCCCGGAACAGCGCAATGTGGGGTTGGTGTTTCAGGACTATGCGTTGTTTCCCCATCTGTCGGTGCGCGACAATATCGCCTTCGGTCTGCGGGATATTTCCGCGGCGGAGAAACGCCAGCGAACCGACCAGGCGCTCGAGCGCACCGGGCTCGCGCGCTGGGCCGATACGTTCCCCCATGAGCTCAGCGGCGGTCAGCAGCAGCGGGTGGCGCTGGCTCGGGCTATCGCGCCCCGGCCCCGAGTGGTGTTGCTCGACGAACCGTTTTCCGGTCTCGATGCCGAACTGCGTCATCAGGTTCGTGATGGCGCGGCGGCGATTTTGCGCGAGACCGGTGTCGCAACCCTCATGGTGACCCACGATTCCGAGGAGGCGATGTATATGGCCGACCGGATCGCCGTCATGCGCGAGGGCAGCCTGCGCCAACTCGGGTCCCCCGACGATATCTATCTGCACCCGGCCGATGCGTTCGTCGCGGCGTTTTTTGGCGATGTGAACCGGTTTCGCGGCACCGTTTCGGGGGCAGGCGTCGAAACCCCGCTGGGCCGTGTCGATACCAACGGCGTCGCCGACGGGACCGAAGTGGAAGTCCTGTTGCGGCCAGAGGCCCTAATATTGGCGGATTCCGACGGGACTGCCGCAACCGTGGAAAGCGCCCGGTTTGTTGGCCGTACCAGCCTGATCGACGTCTCAATCGGCGATGGCGCGGCAATTTCTGTGCGTATTCGGGTGCCTGGGCGGCAATTGCCGGCCCCGGGAACACGCGTTTTTGTACGCCGGAACGACGATCAAGCCTTTATATTCACGCCGAGCGTCCCTAAATAGCTGAAAACTATAGGTAGTTTTGCGCTTGCGACGGTTCGGGGCGGGGTGACCGGCGTTGCGATGAAACTGCCTTTCTGCGATAGTTCGCGCAAATGGGCGTGTTTTGGGCCCAACTGAAATTGGAGTATCTGAGCAATGGGTACATTTTCGATATGGCATTGGCTCATCGTCCTGGTTGTTGTGCTGGTTTTATTTGGTGGCAGGGGCAAAATTCCCTCGCTTATGGGCGACGTCGCCAAGGGCATTAAATCCTTCAAGTCGAACATGAAGGACCAGCAGGAAGACGATTCTTCCGATGCTGCGAAAATCGAAGCTGAAAGCACCGCCGTACAAGACGAGCAGTCTGCAGCCAAAAGCTAATTTTGGCGCATTCCACTGGCCCCGCCGGTGCGTGCCGTAACCAACCTTAATCAGGCCGAATAACCATGCTCGACCTCGGCTGGCCGGAATTGATGGTGATCATGGTGGTGGCTTTGGTCGTCATCGGTCCCAAGGACCTTCCGGCTGCAATCCGCACCGTCACGACGATTCTGCGCAAAGTCCGCGGCATGGCGAACGAGTTCCAGAGCGGGCTCGCCGACATTGCGCGCGAGGCCGGCGTCGACGATATCAAAAAAAGCATCGACGATGTGGTGTCCTATGATCCCAAGGCGGCGCTCGACAATTTAGCCGAAATCGACGGCGGTGAGTTCGATCTCGATGATCATGACGAGTTCGGAAACCCCCTATCGGGCAATTCGATCCTGGATCCGGTGGTCCAGTCGCAGATGTTGGAGAACGATCCGGATGCCGTGCCGGCGGATGTTGATGAAACGGTAAGCGCGCCGGTGGACGACGAAACCTCCACCGCGGCCAATGAGGATGCACCAACGCCGCGTCCGGCCACGCCGGTAACCGGCACAAGCTGATGGTCGACAACACGAGCGACGGCACTGGCGCCGATAGCCTCGGCGAAGAGGAAATCGAAAAGAGCCGTATGTCCTTGGTGGACCATCTGACCGAGCTGCGCCGGCGGTTGCTCTATTCGGTTGTAGCCTTCGTTCTGCTGTTTTTTGTCTGCTTCTATTTCGCCGGTACTTTCTTCAATTTTTTGGTTGAACCGCTGGCCCAGGTCTGGGAAGGCCAAGAGGGCCGCCAGCTGATCTACACGGCGCTGACCGAGAAATTCTTCACCGAGATTAAGGTGGCGTTCTTCGCCGCCGCCTTCATATCCTTCCCCGTACTGGCCTCGCAGATTTGGATGTTCGTGGCGCCGGGCCTGTTTACGCGCGAGAAAATGGCGTTTCTGCCGTTTCTCATCGCCACACCCATATTGTTCTTTTTGGGCGGGATCTTCGTCTATTACATATTGCTGCCGGTGGCCTGGCAGTTCTTTGCCAGCTTCGAGCAGTTGGCCGGCGAGGGCGCTCTGGCAATTTCGCTGGTGCCCAAGGTCAACGAATATCTGTCGCTGGTGATGCGCCTGATATTTGCCTTCGGGCTGAGCTTCGAATTGCCGGTCATCCTGTTGATCTTGGTGAAGGTGGGCATGACGTCGCCGGCGGGACTGCGGAAAAAACGCCGCTATGCCATCGTCGTTGCTTTTGTCGCCGCGGCGATCCTCACGCCGCCCGATCCCATTAGCCAGCTCGCCTTGGCGCTACCCATCATTCTGCTCTACGAGATGTCGATCCTGGTGGCGACCTATATGATTCGCGGACGCGACGAGGAAGACGAAGAAGAAGCGGAAGAAGCCTAATAGGCGACGTTTGACGACGACGGGTGCTGGACGCGATTCGCGGTGGACCATATAAGGGCGCCGAACCAACGGAACGCGATTAATTATGTTCGACCTCAAATGGATTCGTGAAAATCCCGATGATCTGGACCGCAGCCTGCAACGGCGCGGCGCCGAGAGCGCGTCGGCGGATATTCTGAAGCTCGATAGCGAACGCCGTGGCGTGCAGACCCGGCTGCAGGAAATGCAGAATCGGCGCAATGCCGCGTCGAAGGAAATCGGCAAGGCGATGGGCGACGGGCGCGCCAATGAGGCCGAGGCCCTCAAGGAGGAAGTCGGCGACTTGAAGGCCGCCGTGCAGGAGGCCGAGCAGGCCGAGCGCGATCTCAGCGCGGCGATGCAGGCCATACTCGAGAGCCTGCCGAACGTCCTCGATCCGGCCATCCCCGATGGCATGACGGAAGACGATAATCAGGAACTCCGCCGGGTCGGCACGCCGCGGGAGTTCGATTTCGAGCCGCGCGAGCATTTCGACATCGGCGAGGCGTTGGGGCTGATGGATTTCGACGCGGCGAGTAAATTAAGCGGCTCGCGCTTCGTGGTGCTGAAGGGCGCCTTGGCGCGTATGGAGCGTGCACTGGCGCAATTCATGCTCGATGTGCAGACCGACGAGGGCGGCTATACCGAAGTGAGCCCGCCGCTGTTGGTGCGCGACGAAGCGCTATACGGCACCGGTCAACTACCGAAATTCGCCGACGATCTGTTTCGCACCACCCAGGACCATTGGTTGATCCCGACCGCCGAGGTGCCGCTGACCAACATGGTGGCCGATAGCATTCTCGACGAGGCCGAACTGCCGATACGGCTGACCGCCCATACCTCGTGCTTCCGCGCCGAGGCCGGTGCCGCCGGTAAGGACACGCGCGGTATGCTGCGCCAGCACCAGTTCTACAAAGTGGAAATGGTCTCCATCGTTCATCCCGACAATTCGGCGGAGGAGTTGGAGCGCATGACCAGCTGTGCCGAAGCGGTGTTGCAACGCCTGGAATTGCCCTACCGGGTGGTGGTGTTGTGCAGCGGCGATACCGGGTTCGCGGCGACCAAGACCCACGATATCGAAGTTTGGCTGCCGGGCCAGAAGACCTATCGCGAAATTTCCAGTTGTTCGAACACCCGCGATTTTCAGGCCCGGCGCATGAAGGCGCGATTCCGCCCCACCGGCGAGACCAAGGGCGCCGTCCATGTTCACACGCTCAACGGCTCCGGCGTGGCGGTGGGCCGGGCGCTGATCGCGGTGATCGAGAATTATCAGCGCGAAGACGGTTCGATCACCGTGCCCGAGGCGCTGCGCCCCTATATGGGCGGTATGGAAGTGATCGCCGCCGATGCATAAGTTCCCGCGCCGCCTCGGCGGCCTTCGTATTCTGATTTCCAACGATGACGGGGTTCGCGCGCCGGGCATTAAGGTGATGGAGCGTATCGCCAAGCAGATATCCGACGATGTGTGGGTCTGCGCGCCGATGCACGAGCAAAGCGGCGCGGGGCATTCGCTGTCGCTGCGCACGCCGTTATGGCTACGCCGGGTGGCGACGCGCCGTTATGCCGTCGAGGGCACCCCGACCGACAGCGTGTTGATGGGAATCCACCAGCTCTTGAAGGATCACAAGCCCGATCTGGTGCTGTCGGGGGTCAACCGGGGCAGCAATATGGGCGAGTTCATCACCTATTCGGGCACCTGCGCGGCGGCTATGGAAGCGACCTTGCTGGGGGTGCCGGCGATTGCCTTCAGCCAGCAGATCAATCCCCGCGAGCGTCACGTGCACTGGCCGACCGCCGAGGCGCACCTGCCGGGGCTCATCCGCAAGCTGCTGCGGGCCGGGTGGCCGGAGCGCACCTTCATCAATGTGAATGTGCCCAATGTGCGGTCGAAGGAGGTGACCGGCATCGAGGTCACCGGCATGGGCCAACGCACCATGGGGGATTCCCTGGTCGAACAGCGCCATCCCATGGGAGGCCGCTATTATTGGATCGGTGCCTTGCCGTTCCAGGCACCGGGTCGCAAGGGCAGCGATCTTGCCGCGGTCGACGCGCATAAGATCTCGGTGACCCCGATCGATCTCGATTTCACCAATCGGCGCGCCATGAAGCCCCTGGCGCAGGCTTTGGGCGCGTCGGGTAAATGACCACGCCGGCCAATAAGGCGCGCCTTATTCTGTCCCTGCGCAGCGCCGGCATTACCGATACGGCTGTCCTGTCGGCGGTCGAGCGGGTGCCGCGCGAGCTGTTCGTGCCCGAGACGTTCCGCGACCAGGCCTATGAGAATACCGCGCTGCCGATCGGCTACGGCCAGACCCTCAGCCAGCCGCTGGTGGTCGCCGCCATGGTGTCGGCGCTGGAACTCACCAATCGTATGAAGCTGCTGGAGGTCGGGACCGGGTCGGGCTATCACGCGTCCATATTGGCCCATCTGTGCCGACGGGTTTACACGATCGAGCGCCATCGCCCGCTGTTGGCCGAAGCGGAACGCATATTCGGTGAGCTGGGGCTGCACAATGTCACCACGCGTGCCGGCGACGGCATGCTGGGCTGGCCCGAGCAGGCGCCGTTCGACCGTATCAGCGTAACAGCGGCTTCCGCGGAGCCGCCGGCCGCGCTACTTGACCAACTCGCGGTCGGGGGGATTATGGTTATGCCCGTCGGCGGCCGCGATCGTACCCAAATTTTGCAACAATTTCGCCGCACGGAAGACGGATACCAGACGCAAGATTTAATGGAGGTACGCTTTGTGCCCTTGCTTCCGGGATTGGCCGAAAACAAAAGCGCATGATTGGCGCCACTAGTCATAGGTTTAGGACCGCACGGCAACGTTTGCGCGCGATGCCGTGGCTGGTGCTGTGTGCCTTTGCCCTGGCGGCCTGCGATGCGTTCAGCGGGCCCGCACCGGTCACCGATCGCAGCTATGGTTCCCGCCAAGCGTCGCCGGCCAGCCAGCCGGGCACGCATGTGGTGCGGCGTGGCGAGACGGTTTACGGCATCGCGCAAGCCAACAATATTTCGACCCGCGCCCTGATCGAACGCAACAATCTGCGTCCGCCCTATCTGTTGGCCGCCGGATCGCGGCTGCAACTGCCGACATCGCAGGTCCATATCGTGCGGCGCGGCGACACGCTCTATGCGATTTCGCGGCGCTATGGGGTCGATAGCGCCTCGCTGGCCAGGGCCAACCGGCTGCGGTCACCCTATACGATCCATGTGGGCCAGCGGCTGGTACTGCCCTTCGGGACGGGACCGGTGGTCACAACCCAGGTCGCGCGCGCCCAACCGGCCCAAAGAGCGGCAGCCCAAAAATCGCCATCCTCGACACAGCCTGCCGGGCGAACGCCCACAGCCTCCAGCGGTCCGCGACCCCGGCCCAAGCCGGCCTTCCGGCCATCGCCGCCGGTCCCCCAACGCGATGCGGGCGGGTTCGTTTGGCCGGTAAATGGCCGTGTGCTGTCATCGTTCGGCGCCAAGGCTTCGGCGCTGCACAATGACGGGCTGAACATCGCCGCACCGTTGGGCGCGCCGGTACGCGCCGCCGATAACGGGGTGGTCGCCTATGCCGGCAATCAAATTCGCGGCTTCGGCAATATGCTGCTGATCAAGCATTCCGACGGGCTGATTACCGCCTACGCCCATGCCGACAAATTATTGGTGACCCGCGGCGATGTGGTCTCGCGCGGGCAGGTGGTCGCCCGGGTCGGTAAGACCGGCGGCATCGACGCGCCGCAACTCCATTTCGAAGTGCGCAGGGGCAGCCAGGCGGTCGATCCGCGCAAGTTCCTACCGAGTTAATCAGTCCAGGCGTTTGCCCTGGCGTCCGGCCAGATCCTGCACATATTGCCAGGCGACGCGACCGGAGCGGGCGCCCCGGGTGACCGACCATTCCTTGGCTTCCGCGTGCAGGGTCTCGCGGTCGATCTTGAGGCCGTAATGATCCACATAGGCGTCGATCATAGCGAAATAGGTGTCCTGATCGGTGTGGTGGAAGCCCAGCCACAGCCCGAAGCGGTCCGACAGGGATACTTTTTCCTCCACCGCCTCGGAGGGGTTGATCGCCGTCGAGCGCTCATTTTCGATCATATCGCGGGGCAGCAAGTGCCGCCGGTTCGAGGTGGCGTAGAACACCACGTTTTCCGGCCGGCCTTCGATGCCGCCCTCGAGCACGGCCTTCAGCGATTTATAGCTGGTGTCGGCGTCGTCGAAGCTGAGATCGTCGCAGAACAGCACCACCTGGCGGGTATCGTTACGTAAAAGGGTCAGCAGCGCGGGCAGGGTGTGAATATCCTCGCGATGGATTTCCACCAGGTTCAGCGAACCCGGATTGGCCTCGTTGATCAGCGCGTGGATCGATTTCACCAGGCTCGACTTGCCGGTGCCCCGCGCGCCCCACAGCAGCGCGTTATTGGCCGGCAGGCCGGCGGCAAACCGCTTGGTGTTCTCCAGCAGAATATCGGCCTGGCGGTCGATTCCTTGCAGCAAGTCCAACGGCAGCCGGTTCACTTTGGCGATGGGTTCGAGCCAGCCATCGGCGCCGGTTGGGGCGGCGTGCCAGACAAAGGCGTCGGCGGCCGATAGGTCGATGCTTTTCTGCTCGCCTGGCGCCAGACGCTCGAGGGCGTCGGCGATACGGTTTAACAGGGGACCGAAATCCTGCTCGCTCATTATTCAATCACTTTTGATGTTGTTCGCCGGGTGGAATGGGGGCGAACCTAATCTTTCGCCTTGGCCGCGGTCAACGGCTAGAAAGGCCATATGGCCGGCTGATAGCCCTGTGGCTCCACCGCAGGGGCAAATTCGACCCGAATCCTTGACAAAATGCCGCATTCCCACCATCTGATTGAGTTGCTGTCGCCATTGCAATTCGACCGCACGTCGCTATCATCCGGCATCCTAACGATCCGAAGACTGGAGAACCCCAATGTTTATTACGCCGGCTGAAGCGCAAGGATTTTTTGGTGGTGGCGGCGAAGGTGGCGGGGGACTCGGCGCTTTCTTCCCGATCATCCTGATTTTTGTCGTTTTCTATTTTCTGCTCATCCGTCCGCAGCAGAAGAAGGTGAAACAGCACCGCGAATTGCTCAGCATGGTCAAGCGCGGCGACCGCGTGCTGACCGGCGGCGGCATCATCGGCACGGTGACCCGGGTCAAAGACGATGGTCAATTGGTCGTCGAGATCGCCGACGGGGTTAAAATCACCGTTCTGCGCGACACCTTGGCCAACGTACTGGGCCGCGCCGAACCGGCGTCGTCGTCCGGCAATGACAATAAGCCAGCCGGTGGACCGACGGTGGTCGGACCCGGAGAGCAAAAGCCCGGCGGATTGCTGGGGGGGCTACTCGGCGGCCTCGGTCCCAAGAAATAATCCGGCATTCGGTAGCTCACCAGCATGATTAATTACCCCCGCTGGGCGATCCTGGTCACGCTAGTTGTTTGCCTGTGGGGTGTTGTCTTTGCCGCGCCGAATTTCTTCGACGAACCGCCTTCGGCATTGCCAAGTCAGACATTAGATCTGGGCCTCGATTTGCAGGGTGGCGGCCATTGGTTAATCGATGTCGATACGAACCAACCAGTAATTGCCGATCTGGAATCAATTCGCACTCAAGTTCGTGACGAATTGCGCGGCGAGAAGCCCCGGATAGATTATTCGAACCTTGCAATTGAGGATATGGCAGTCGTTTTTACGCTTCGCGATATTGCCGATTTCGAGGAGGCGCGCGACCGTCTCAGGAATCTGGATTCCAACATTGTCTTGAATATTACGGATGACGCGAAATTTCGTCTGGAATTCACAGAACAGGCCCTGATTGAACGGGGTCAGCGACTGGTTGAAAAATCAATTGAAGTGTTGCGTCGGCGGGTCGATGAGACGGGTGTCTCGGAGCCGACGATCCAGAAGCAAGGTCGAGATCGAATCTTGTTGCAGGTAGCTGGGATTGATGATCCGGACGAGTTTGAAGAGAAAGTCATCGGGCCGACCGCAATTTTAACCTTCCATTTGATCGACGAACAAGCTTCGGTGGCGGATGCTATTTCTAGAAGGCGCGCGCCAGAAGGTTCCCGGATATTGTATGAGGATGATGGGGGGC
>JABDJY010000179.1 GCA_013003285.1 Alphaproteobacteria bacterium
TTCTGCGCGAACGCGGCCTGCTCGACTCGATCGACGTGAAGCGCGTCGTTTTCAACGAAATCACCGAGGGCGCCATCAAGGACGCCTTCGTCCATCCCCGTGAACTGAACAGCGAATTGGTCGAGGCCTATTTGGCCCGCCGCGCGCTGGACTATCTGGTCGGCTTCACCCTGTCGCCGGTGCTGTGGCGCAAACTGCCCGGCTCGCGCTCGGCCGGGCGGGTTCAATCGGTCGCCTTGCGGTTAATCTGCGAACGCGAAGCCGAGATCGAAATATTCAAGCCGCGCGAATATTGGTCGGTCGAGGCCATCCTGGAAAGTCCGCGCAACGAAACCTTCACTGCCCACCTCACCCATCTCAACGGCGAACGGCTCGACCGCTACGCCCTGGCCGACGAAACGGCGGCCCGCGCCGCCCATGACGCGATCACCGCCCAGAAACTCAAAATCGCCACGGTCGACAAGAAACGCACCAAGCGTAATCCGCAGCCGCCCTTCACCACATCGACCCTGCAGCAGGAAGCCTCGCGCAAGCTCGGCTTCGGCGCCACCCACACCATGCGGGTTGCCCAGAGCCTGTACGAAGGCACCGATATTGGCGGCGAGACCGTCGGTCTGATCTCCTATATGCGTACCGACAGCATCACCTTGAGCCAACAGGCCATCGCCTCGTGCCGCGAGTTGATCGACACCGATTATGGCGACGCCTATCTGCCCGACAAACCGCGCGTCTTCCGCACCAAGGCAAAGAACGCGCAAGAAGCCCATGAGGCGATCCGCCCGACCGATCTCATGCGTCGGCCGCCGGAACTGAAATCCGCCCTCAGCAACGATGAATTCCGCCTCTACGAATTGATCTGGCGCCGCACCATCGCCTCGTCCATGAGCGAGGCCGAAATCGACCGGGTCGCGGTGGATATTGAATCGGCAGACCAGAAAATCACCCTGCGCGCCAACGGCTCGACCATTGCCTTCGACGGCTTCCTGAAAGTCTACCGCGAGGACCGCGACGACCCGGTACCGAATGGCAATGGCGCCAACGGAAATGACGACGCCGCGAGCGCCGAGGACGATAATCGCCGCCTGCCCGTGCTCAACGAAGGCGAGGCCACGGCCCAGAAGGACGTGGTTCCCAATCAGCATTTCACCCAGCCGCCGCCGCGTTTTACCGAGGCCAGCCTGGTGAAGAAACTCGAAGAGCTCGGTATCGGCCGGCCCTCGACCTACGCCTCGACGCTGCAGGTGTTGCAGGACCGCGATTATGTCGAACTCGACCGTAAGCGCTTTGTGCCGGAAGATCGTGGCCGCGTGGTCACAAGCTTCCTCACCAGCTTCTTCAATAAATACGTGCAGTACGATTTTACCGCGCAGCTCGAAGAACAGCTCGACGAGGTCTCCGATGGCCGCGTCGACTGGAAGACCGTGCTGCGTAATTTCTGGAACGATTTTTCCGCCGCCGTCGACGACACCAAGGAATTGCGCGTGCGCGCGGTCCTCGACGCCCTCGATGAGGAATTGGGACCCCACTTCTTCCCCCCGCGCGAGGACGGCACCGAGCCACGCACCTGCCCGGCCTGCAAGGAAGGCCGCCTGGGCCTACGCCTCGGCCGGCACGGCCCGTTCATCGGTTGCGCCAATTATCCCGAGTGCCGCTACACAAGACGCATGTCGATCGATGGCGCGGACGAGGACGACGCCGAATTGGCGAGCGGCCCCAAGATTCTCGGGGTCGATCCCAAGACCGGCCTTGATGTCAGCCTGCGCAAAGGCCCCTACGGTCTCTATTTGCAGCTCGGCGAAGCGGATCCGGAAGACAAGAAGGCGCCCAAGCCCAAGCGCAGCTCGATCCCCAAGGGCATTCCCGTGGTGGATATCGACTTTGAGCTGGCGTTGGGTCTGCTGGCGCTGCCGCGCGACATCGGCCCCCACCCCGAGGATGGGGTCGTCATACAGGCCGGTCAGGGGCGGTTTGGCCCCTACGTCAAACACGGCACCAGCTATGCCTCGCTGCCCGAACCGCGCGACGTTCTCACCGTCGGCCTGAACCATGCAGTGACCCTGCTGGCGGAAAAAGGTAAATCACGCGGCCGCGGCGCCAAGGTGCTGCGCGAACTCGGCGTCCATCCCGACGATGAAAAGCCGGTGGCGATCTATGACGGGCGCTATGGCCCCTACATCAAGCACGGCAAGATTAACGCCACCGTGCCGAAGGACCGCGATCTGGAAGCCCTGACCCTCGACGAGGCGGTCATATTGATCGCCGAGCGGGCGGCCAAGGCGGGCAAGAAGCCGGCGGCGAAGAAGAAAGCGGCGCCCAAGAAGAAGGCAGCCGCGAAGAAAAAGCCGGCGGCGAAAAAGAAAGCCGCGCCCAAGAAGAAGCCGGCAGCCGAAGACACGGCGTCGACCACCGACGCCTCGTAAAACGGCTTGGCCGCGCGCGACAAAAAACCGTCCGGGTCGAACCGGCTGCCCGACCGGGACGAGTTGCTTGCCTACATTCGCGAAAATGACGGCGACACGGTGCGCCGCGATATGGCGCGCGCGTTCGGCGTGCGCGGTGCGCAGCGCGCCGAATTACGCGCCATGCTGCGCGAGATGGAAGATGCCGGCCTGATCGAACGCGGCGACGGACGCAAATGGCGACCCAGCGACCGCCTGCCGCCGGTTGCGGTGTTGGAAGTCTACGATCTCGACGAAGATGGCGATCCCCTACTCCGGCCGGTAAGCTGGGACGCCAATCAGCCACTGCCGGCGATCGAACTGCGGGCCGGACCGCGCAATATGGCGGCGCCCGGCATCGGCGACCGCATTCTCTGCCGCCTGCAGCCGCGCGCCGATGATGGCTATGCGGCGACACCCATGCGCCGGGTGGGCGCACAAGCGCAAAACATTGTCGGCGTCTACCGGCAAGCCGGCGATGGCGGCCGGATTTTGTCGACCGAACGCCGGGCCCGCCACGAATTGTTCGTTGCCTCCGGCGACGCTGGCGAAGCTCAGACCGGCGATCTTGTTATCGCCGAACTAATGTCGGGCCGACGCAACGGCATGGCGCGCGCAAAGGTCACCGAGCGTATCGGCGATTCGTCCTCGCCGGCAGCGATCAGCCTGATCGCCATCCATCGCGCCGGCATCCCGTTTGAATTTCCCCAATCGGTGATCGACGCCGCCGAAAGCGCCACACCGCCCTCATTGGGCAAGCGCGCCGATCTACGCGAGACACCGTTGGTCACAATCGACGGCGCCGACGCCCGCGATTTTGACGACGCGGTGTTTGCTGAACCCGATACGGACGCCGAAAATCCCGGCGGTTGGCATCTGATCGTCGCCATCGCCGATGTCGCCTGGTATGTGCGCCCCGACAGCGTCATCGACCGCGAAGCCTATCGCCGGGGCAACTCGGTCTATTTCCCCGACCGGGTGGTCCCCATGTTACCGGCGGCCCTGTCGAACGGCCTGTGTTCGCTGGTGCCCGACGAGGATCGCGCCTGCTTCGCTGTCGATCTATGGGTCAATCGGGACGGATCGCTGTTGCGCCACCGCTTTCGGCGCGCCCTGATGAAATCCGCCGCCCGGCTGACCTACGAACAGGTCGAGGCAACCCGCAGCGGCGGCAATGCCCCGGTTTCCATGGCCGTCATCGACAATCTGTACCGCGCCTTTGAGAGCCTGTCGCGCCAGCGCGAACAGCGCGGCACGCTGGAACTCAACCTGCCCGAGCGCAAGGTCATCCTCGACGATGCCGGCGTGGTTCAGGAGATCGCCCCGGTCGAGCGTCTCGACAGCCACCGCTTGATCGAAGAATTCATGATCACCGCCAATGTTGCCGCCGCCCGTGAGCTGATCCGCTTGCGCCAACCGGCGATGTTCCGCATCCATGACGAGCCCGACCGGGAGAAACTCCAGGAACTGCGCGAAATCCTGGCCGAGTTCGGCGTCAGGCTGCCCAAGGCCAAGATATTCCGCGCCACCGACTTTAACGCATTGCTGACCAAAATCAGCGACCAACCGCATGCCCGCCTGGTTCATGAACTGGTTCTGCGGTCGCAAAGCCAGGCCGAATACAATCCGGAGAATATCGGCCATTTCGGCCTCGGCCTGCGTAACTATGCCCATTTCACCTCGCCGATCCGGCGCTACGCCGACCTGCTGGTGCATCGGGCGCTGATCCGCGGGCTGCAGCTTGGCGATAACACCAAACCCCACGATGGCCTGCCCGACGATTCCGGCGAGAAATTTCCCGAGATCGGCGAACACATTTCCGCGACCGAGCGCCGCGCGGTCGGCGCCGAGCGGGACGCTAACGACCGCTATTCCGCGGCTTTTCTGGCGCAGCATATCGGAAGCACATTCAAAGGGGTTATTCGCGGTATTGCCCGCGCCGGCCTGTTCGTGGCGCTGGACAATAGCGGCGCGGAGGGCTTCGTGCCCGCCTCGCGCCTGCCCGGCGGGCGCTATCAGTTCGACGCCGCGACCCACACCTTGCATAACCCGCAATCCGGCATAACTTACCGGTTAGGCGAAGATGTGGAGGTACGCGTCGCCGAAGCAGATGGCTTGACGTCGTCGGCGATTTTTGACCTTCTTGATAGTGGAAATCAAATAACGACTCGACCGCGCCAGAATTCGGGCCCTGCTCGCAAATCTAAACGCCGTCGACGGTCGAAATAGAGCTGAATTTGTTAACGTTGTGGCAAGTTTCTTAGGTAAGATTACCCTCGCACATGCGCCATTCTAAGCCATACATTAATCAAGAAAATGAAATAATATTCAAATGGTTATGACGTTTTTTCAAGGTATTATGGCAAAAGGATCGAAGGTCCGCCACACATTCCGGTTGGCTTCTGTCCTATTACTTGCCGCCTGCGTCTCGCCGCCCCCGGCAACCGATGCTGCCTATACCGATAGCTACGGTAAGGAAGTGCTGGCCGCTGGCTTTTCGTTGATTTCAGATCGTTATATCGATCCCATATCGCTGCACGATTTGGCGGTGAGCGGCATCACCGGCCTGAGTAGCATCGATTCCCAATTGGCGGTGGATGATCGCGGCAACGGGGCTCAGCTCACCTATGCCAACCGTAATCTGGGTACGGTTAATCTGCCCACCAGTCAAAACCCAGAAGCATGGTCAGCGGTGACGGCACGCGCCATCGCCATGGCCCGTAACGCCTCACCGGCAGTCGCTCAGGCCGACGCGGAGGCCATCTTCAAGGCTGTGTTTGACGGTATGGTCAAGCCACTCGATGGCTTTACCCGCTACTCCGGCACCCAACGCGCCACCGAGCACCGCGCGTTGCGCGATGGCTTCGGCGGCATCGGGGTCAGCATCCGTATGGAAGATGAGTCGGCGCTGATCCTGTCGGTCAACGAGACCGGCCCGGCATCGGACGCAAAACTCCAAGCTGATGACCGTATGACCCATGTGGAAGGCGAGCCGGTCGCCGGCTGGACCCAGCGTCAGTTGGTCGACCAATTGCGCGGAAAAATCGGCACAAAGCTGCGCTTCACAATTAAACGCCCGGAGCAACCGCAGCCCTTCGAAGTTTCGGTTACGCGTGCCCATATCGTGCCGGTAACGGTGACTAGCCGCCGAGAAGATAACGTCGCCATCATTCGTGTGGTTGGCTTTAACCGCGAGACTGCCCTCAAGGTCGAGAACGCGATCAAAGCCCAACTCAAGGACGCCGAGCGCCCGCTTAATGGCATTATCCTCGACCTGCGCTCCAATCCGGGCGGCCTGCTGGACCAGGCGGTCGAGATCGCGGACACGTTCCTCGACAGCGGCGACATCATTTTGACATTCGGACGCCACCCGCGCAGCCTACAGCGCTTCGTCGCCACCGTCGGCGATCTGTCGCAGGGTCTGCCGTTGGTCATTCTGGTCAATGGAAACTCAGCCTCAGCCTCCGAAGTGGTGACAGCGGCCCTGCAGGATCAGGCTCGGGCCATCGTCGTCGGCAGCAATTCCTTCGGCAAAGGCACCGTCCAGACGGTCTTGCAACTGCCCAACAAAGGCGAGATCACCCTCACCTGGTCGCGGCTGGTGACACCGTCGGGTTATCGCCTCCACCAGCTGGGAATTCTGCCTTCCATCTGCACCCGTGCCGATGGACAGGCGGTCACCGCCGACCGGCTGTTGGAGGAAGTGAAATCCGAAACCGAGACCCTCAGCGAGCAGTTTTCGCGCTGGCGGGCGACCGGCAATCGGGACAATAGCGACCGGGAGACATTACGCGGTCTGTGCCCGTCGGATAGCAGCTCGCCGGACACCGACGTGGCGATCGCCAAAAACTTGCTAGCCAATCCAACGCTCTATAGGGATTTAATCCGCAAGGGCACCATTAACCTTGCTGGCCGCTAATTACGGCCCAGCCCCGGCAAATGCTTGACAGGCTCTGATCGGGCGCTATGTTTGCCGGCGCCTTAGCGCGAAGAGCCGAAAGTTACAGGAAACCAGTCGATGGCTAAATCTAGTACCGTACTCGTAAAACTCGTGAGCTCAGCCGATACCGGCTATTATTACGTGGCGAAGAAGAACCCGCGTAAAATGCCCGACAAGATCGAGCTGAAGAAATACGACCCCAGAGCGCGCAAGCACGTCCTCTTCAAGGAAGAGAAGATGAAATAACGGCGGCGTTCCGACCGCTATATTGACAAGAGCCGCCCTTTGGGCGGCTTTTTGCTGGCTTCCGCCGGCAACTCAAAGTTCTAGTTGATGAATTTTTGAACGGTCTCGAGGAAGTGGGAGACCGAAATCGGCTTGGCGATATAAGCCTCGCAGCCGCCCTCGCGTATCTTCTCTTCGTCGCCCTTCATGGCGAACGCGGTCACCGCGATGATCGGGATATGTTTGAGGTCGTCATCGGCTTTCATCCATTTGATAACATCAAGGCCCGAAACCTCGGGCAGCTGAATATCCATGAGAATGAGATCGGGCCTATGCTCGCTCGCCATACCCATGGCCTGATTACCATCGCGAGTCTGGTAAATATCATAGCCCTGCGCCTCGAGGAGGTCGTGGAACAGTTTCATGTTGAGTTCGTTGTCTTCAACGATCAGTACGGATTTGGCCATTTAACTCTAGTCTCGTGCCCTGTCACTATCAGATAATTCTAATACACTGCCGGGCGTGGTTTAAGATATAGCTATAGTGTACTACTTCCGGTTAACACCTTACTAACTCAAAATTTGCCTTCTTTTGTAACAGGTTAGGCCCATGGCATATGATGGCCCCTATGGGATCTGAACGCGACGGAACACCAGGACTTTGCCGCGATTGCTCGGCGCCTGTTTCGGTGCCGGCAACCCGCTGCGGCGATTGCCGATCGCCGCGTCTGGTATTTCACCGCGAGATCCACGATTTGGCGATCGCCCATATCGACTGCGACGCCTTCTACGCCAGCGTCGAGAAACGCGACGACCCCAGCCTGCGCGACCGTCCGGTGATCGTCGGCGGCGGCCAGCGCGGCGTGGTATCGGCCGCCTGCTATATCTCGCGCATCAAGGGCGTCCACTCGGCCATGCCCATGTTCAAGGCCCTCAAACTGTGTCCCGACGCCGTGGTCATCAAACCCGACATGAAAAAATATACCGATGTTGGCCGGCAAATCCGAACCCTGATGCAGGCGGTCACGCCACTGGTCGAGCCGCTCTCGATCGACGAGGCCTTTCTTGACCTGTCCGGGACCGAACGCCTTCATAAGGCCAGCCCGGCCGAGAGCCTCAATAGGCTCGTGCAACGCATCGAGACCGAATGCGGCGTCACCGCATCGATCGGGCTGAGCTACAATAAATCCATCGCCAAGCTCGCTTCCGATCTGGACAAGCCCCGGGGCTTCGCGATCCTCGGGCTCGCCGACGCACCGGTCTTTCTGGCCGGCCTGCCGGTCAATCGTATTTGGGGGGTTGGCAAATCCCTGCACCGCAAACTTCTGGCCGACGGCATTTCCACCATCGGCCAATTGCGCACGCGCGAGGAAGCCGCCCTGGTGAGCCGCTAAGGCACCATCGGACACCGGCTGTATAATTATTCACGGGGCCAGGACACGCGCCGGGTAAACCCGACATCGACACCGAAGAATGTGTCGACGGAGTCGACCTTTCACCAGGATATCGGAGACCTGGAGGAATTGAAGCAGCGTTTGTGGCCCCTCTGCGAGCGCCTTTCAGACCGGCTCAAGGCAAAAAATCTGGCCGGTAAAACCCTGGTGCTCAAATTGAAGTCGGCAAAATTTCGCACCACCACCCGCTCGCAAGCTCTCGCCTGGCCGACCCAATTGGCAGATACGATCTATCAATATGCCATCCCGTTGCTGGAAAACGCCGTCGGCAGCGCGCCGGCCGGCTCGCGCTTTCGTTTAATCGGTATCGGGGTCGCCAGCCTGACATCCGCCGACGAAGCCGACCCGCCCGACTTGGCGGATCCCGACGCCGGTCAGCGTAAACGGGTCGAAAACGTTATCGACGATGTGCGAGAGAAGCTGGGTCACGACGCTATTGCCCGGGGGCGTGGCATGCGGCGCAAGGCAGAAGGTTCACCGCCGCGGCGTTGAGTCCCCTACTGACACTGAGCGCGGTCGAGCTCCTCAATGCGCACCAATGACGCCACCATGGTAAAATCGCCATAGTCGAAGACGAAGCGGCGCACTACGCCATTGTCTTGCAAATCCTGCGTCATTTCGAATTCGGGCTCGGATTCAGATGTCGTATTGGCAAACATGGCTAAGCGGACGGACCACCATTTATGGTCGGTGATGGCGCCCAAATCGGCGCCCGGCCCCTTGTCGGCTGCACGCGCGCCGCCGAGTATCAATGTGCTCGCCGTCATCGGCGACAGTTCCGGCTGTGAGCCGTCGAAATAAGGCGCCGATTCCTGGACATTGCCTTTTTCGCCGGCTGCAATGACCGCCAATGTGTGCTCGAAAGGAAATAGTGTTTCGGCCGGCAGTTCGATCCTTAAATCCGCCGGTACCGAATAAGTCGCCACGCCGGGTTTGCCGCGTCCTGGCCGTTCGGCCTTGCCCCGCACCTCTTCCGCGACCTCGCCACTAATCGTCGATTTCGAGGAGAATTGGTAGCTCGTACCGTCGCTACTTTCGAAGCTGGTGGCGTTTACTTCGGACTCGATGTCTCGGCCGGTACTACGCTGCATGGTGACCGCGAGGCGTTGATTGGCCGTCCAACCGTCGCAGCTATGCGCCCATTCGGCCACCATACGCCCATCCACAGCTCTAATAGACGATGAGGGCTCGTTCCTGCCGAGGGTGACTTCATAGAATCCGCGATGCGCCACATGCTGGACAGATGCTGCTGCCGCCGGCGCAGAGACGCCATACACGCTTGTGGCGAACACCGCCAAGAGCAAAACAGCCCGTGGCACATTCGGTTCAATGTTGGTTCGAATTTTCATTGCCAACCTGACATGGGTATAAAACACCCTCATTGAAGGCGAGCATACGCAATTTTTCGGTGATCTGGCGAGTCACGTGTTAGCGAAGCGGCTAGTTGGCAAGGGCCAATGAGTCAATTGCGGCTTGGCTAACAACCAGTTGGCCACAGGGCGGAACGTCTAGATCACCCTCACACAGCCGGACCGGCCAGGCATCGGGGAAACCTTCAATGCGGGCCTGCTCCAAGGGCTGATCGACCAGAATACGATATGTCGTATCGCCATTTACGTTGATCTCTTGAATCAAAGCGCCATCGTCGCGACCCGCAGCCATGCGGCGGGCATTCTCGACATTCTGGAAACTCGCGATAACCGCGTATGTCACTACCTGACCGTCTTCCAGGGTCAATTGGGAGAAGCGGCTGACGGTTTGGATCGGCAATGAAGGCTCTACCGGCTTCGATACCGGGCGGGCGGCGGCGAACAACCCGCGTGGCGACGGCTTGGCGGCGATCGAAATCGCCGTGGTCCGCGGGGTCAGGTTCTTGCCTTGGCCAACCGGGCCCGGCGTGAGCGGCGGCATCGCACTTGCCGTCTCGCCGAGAGACTTGGTCACTTTCGGCGTCGCTGACACTTCGCGCGGTTGCTCTGCTTCTGGTTCGTTGGCAGCTTCGAGTTCGTTCGCGGGCCCCCATCGCGTAACGGCATCGGTATCCGTCAAACCGGTTTCGGGATCGAGATGCCAATTTTCGTTCGCCGGGTCGCCTGCGGCCAAGGCGAACAGCACCTCGCCATCCGGGTCGCAGATTTCCTTGCCGTCGATCACCCGCAACAGGGCGCAATCTTCGTCGGCCAACGCGGATATGGCGTGATCGGTTGTACTCTTTCCGGTCGCCACGTAACTCGCGCCGTCGAGGACCAAGGAAGCGACGGTGACGGCCGGGGGTAAGGCGCAACCGGCAAGAAACAACATGGGAATGACCAGCGCCGGACCAGGGACTCGCATGGCATAACTCCTATCCAGGGAGCGATAACATGAATCATGGCAACGTGATTTGCATAGGGTTAATTCAACCCACTGCCCCTAAAAGATTAGATTCATTGAAACTTTCAGGGATTCGAGGGGCCTGGACCGGCCGGAGTGCGGCCGTGTGTTTGGAAAATTATTATTTAAAAACAAACAGATAGATAGTATCACCCGGCGCGACAGCCAAACGCAGCGGCTCAATAATACCGATACATTTCTGAGACTTACGAGACAGGTTGTAACTAATCGCCGGCGCCTTATTGCCGCCCCACGAAGCGTTAGGACGCGCTATGACGGTTTCTTCGGTGGCAGCGCGGGCCGGATATGGATGTCGCGCAGGCGCTCCGGCGGCACCTCAGCGGGAGCCTGCATCAGCAAGTCTTCGGCGCGCTGATTCATGGGGAACGCGATCACCTCGCGAATATTCGGCTCGTCCGCCAACAGCATGACGATACGGTCGATACCCGGTGCCGAACCGCCATGGGGCGGCGCGCCAAACTGCAGCGCGTTCAGCATGCCGGAAAACTGGCTTTCCAGATCGTCACGGCTATAGCCGGCAATATCGAAGGCCTTCACCATGATGTCCGGGCGGTGGTTCCGGATCGCGCCAGAGCTCAGCTCGATACCGTTGCAGACGATGTCGTATTGGTAGGCCAGAACATCGAGCGGGTCTTTGGTCTCCAACGCCTCGATCCCGCCTTGCGGCATGGAGAACGGGTTATGGCTGAAATCGATCTTGCCGGTATCTTCGTCTAATTCGTACATGGGATAGTCGACGATCCAGCAAAACGCATATTGATCGCCGGCGAGAAGATCCAAATCTTCGCCAATCCGGGTGCGCGCCAGCCCGGCCAGATGGGCCGCCTCGCTGGCCTTGCCGGCGGCGAAAAACACCGCATCGCCATCACCCACCCCGGCCGCGGAGCGCAGGCCCGCCAGGGCTTCATCAGAAAAGAACTTGGCGATCGGCCCCTTCGCCTCGCCATCGGCGAACACCACATAGCCCAGGCCCGGCGCGCCCTCGTCGCGGGCCCAATCGTTCAGCTTGTCGAACCAGCTGCGCGGCTGGCTCGCCGCCCCGGTCGCCGGGATCGCGCGCACCACGCCGCCGCCGGCAACGACTTTGGCGAAGACCTTAAAGTCGGACTCGCGGAACAGCTCTGACACATCGGCGATGATCAGGGGATTGCGCAGATCCGGCTTGTCGGAGCCGTATTTCAGCATGGCGTCGGCATAGGCGATGCGCGGGAACGGCGACGGCGTTACCGCCCACGGAGTCTCGCGGCCATGGCCGGCAAATTCATCGAACACACCGCCAAGCACCGGCTCGATGGTCGACAGCACATCCTCCTGGGTGACGAAGCTCATCTCGAAATCGAGCTGGTAGAATTCACCCGGTGAGCGGTCGGCGCGACTATCTTCATCGCGGAAACAGGGCGCGATCTGAAAATAGCGGTCGAAGCCGGCCACCATCAGCATCTGCTTGAACTGCTGCGGCGCCTGCGGCAACGCATAGAACTTGCCCGGGTGGAGTCGCGACGGCACCAGATAGTCGCGGGCGCCCTCGGGGCTCGACGCGGTCAATATGGGCGTTTGGAATTCGACGAAATCGGCCTCGATCATGCGCCGGCGAATGGACGCGATGACCCGGTTGCGCAGCAGAATATTGGTCTTCACCTTCTCGCGACGCAGATCGAGATAGCGGTAGCGCAGCCGGATTTCCTCGCTGGTATCCTCTTCGGAATTCACCTGCAAGGGCAACATCGCTGCCGCCGATTCGACCACCGCCTCGGCGATTTGGACCTCGATCAGCCCGGTCGGCAGGGTCGCGTTGATGGTGTCGGCGGTGCGCTCGACCACCTGGCCGGTCACGGTCAGCACCGATTCCAGCCGCGCCTCCTCCAGCGTCGCAAATAGCGCGCTCGACGTGTCGATGACACATTGGGTGAGCCCAAACTGGTCGCGCAGATCGACGAACAGCAGATTCCCGTGATCGCGCTTGCGGTGGATCCATCCGGATAACCGGACGGTCTGGCTGGCGTTGGTGGGTCTCAGTTCGCCACAATTGTGCGTTCTAAAAGGATGCATGAAAGGCCTCGGAATTCAGCGCGGACAGCGCGTCGCGGCCAATGGCCACGGAACGCCGCGTTGTGTCAACCCGTAGCGGCGGCTGGTGGCGAATTGTCCCTGGAAGCGTCGGCTTTCGGGAGCGTTCGAATCCGTGTAGAACAACGTTAATGACACTCATCACCACCTCCGCGGCGCTGGCGGAAACCTGTAAGTCTCTGGCCCGCGCCGACTATCTCACCGTCGATACCGAGTTCATGCGCGAAAGCACGTTCTGGCCGAAACTGTGCCTCGTGCAGATTGCCGGACCGGACGACGCGGTTGCGGTCGACCCCTTGGCCGACGGCATCGACCTGGCGCCGTTGCTCGAGCTGTTGATGGATACCAGCCTCATCAAGGTGATGCATGCGGCGCGCCAGGACATGGAAATATTCTTCCACATGACCGGCGACCTGCCGCGCCCCCTATTCGACACCCAGGTCGCTGCGATGGTCTGCGGTTTTGGCGACCAGGTGGGCTATGAGGCTTTGGTGGCCAAGACCACCGGCGCCCGGCTCGACAAATCCTCGCGCTTCACCGATTGGGCGCAACGCCCACTCAGCGACGCCCAACTGCAATATGCGCTGGGCGACGTGACCCATCTACGCCCCGCCTACGAGACCTTGCGCGCGCGCGTCGACGAGAAAGGCCGCAGCGACTGGATCGAACAGGAAATAGCCCTGCTCTGCGACCCGGCGATCTATCGGGTTGAACCCGCCGAGGCGTGGCGCCGGCTAAAGCCTAAACGCAACGAGGCCCGTTATCTGGCGGTTCTGCAAGCGGTTGCCGCGTGGCGCGAACATGAAGCCATGACCCGCGACCTGCCGCGCAATCGTGTGGTGCGCGACGAGACCATACTGCAGATCGCCGCCCGGCCGCCTACCGACGCCGCCGCGCTGGTTCGGGTGCGGGGATTGTCGCGGGGCTTTTCCAATGGCCGGCTGGGTAACGGCCTGCTCGAAGCGGTCGCCGCAGGCATGGCACTGCCGCCGGAACAAGCGCCGACCGCGCCGCAAAAACCGGACTTGCCATCGGGTATCGGGCCGCTCACCGATTTGTTGAAAGTGCTGCTCAAGCAAAGATGCGAAGAACATCAAGTCGCCCAGCGCCTGGTGGCCAATGTCAGCGACCTCGA
>JABDJY010000282.1 GCA_013003285.1 Alphaproteobacteria bacterium
CACGGGCACCGATTACGCCGCGTCCGGCGGTAGTCTCACGCTCTATTTCGTGCCCGACGCCGACTTTAACGGCGACGTCACCTTCGAATACGCCGCCACCGATGATGACGGCGCGGTTGACGCCACACCGGCCACAGCGACCATCACTGTTACGCCTGTCGCCGAAACTATTGACGGCACCTCACACGCTGACTCTCTTGTCGGCACGGGCGAAGATGAGATCATCAACGGCCTAGCCGGCAACGATACATTGAACGGCAATGGCGGCGCGGATGTGCTCAATGGTGACCAAGGCAAGGATCTGCTTGACGGCGGTGCCGGCGACGACACACTGAACGGCGGCACGGGCGACGATACTCTAAGCGGTGGCGCCGGCGCAGATGTGCTGGATGGCGGCAACGGCAGCGGAGACGTCGCGTCCTACGAGAACTCCGGCTCCGGTGTGGATGTCGATCTGTCGACGGGTACCGGAAGCGGTGGCGATGCCCAAGGCGATACTTTAACGAACGTCGAAGATCTCGTCGGTTCGGCCCATGACGACACCCTGACCGGTGACGCCAATGCCAACATCATGAATGGCGGCGCCGGTGACGACAGCATCGTCGGTGGCGACGGCAAAGATACCTTGAGCGGCGGTATCGGCGACGACACCATGGAGGGTGGTCTCGACAACGACGAGTTTGCGTTTTCCGATAACGATTTCGACGGCGGCGCCTGGACAGACATGGTGGATGGTGGCGCCGGCAACGTGGATGTCATCAATTTATCGGATGTCGCACAAGGTTGGACTCTGGAAGTCGACGGTGCGGGCCCTGGAGCGGAGTCCAGTAGCGGCGATAACCCGTCACAGTATGTCGACACTGACGGATTCAGCGGTACCATCACCTTCGACGATGGCTCCACCGTTGTGTTCGAAAATATCGAAAAGGTCGACTGGTAAGCGGTCTCGCGAATTCGGCCCCTATCGGTCCGGCACCTTCCTCCCTTACACTGGACGCCAATTCAGTGAAACAAGGGAGGCCCCTCCATGCTGTTCACAATGTTCTGCATCGATAAACCCGGCGTGACCGAGCGGCGCGCCGAAGTGATGCCCGCGCATGTGGAATATCTATCCACCGAGCCGGTCAAACTGGTGATGTCGGGACCGCTGGTCTCCGACGATGGCGAGAACATCGTCGGTAGCCTCTACGTCTTCGAGGCCGAGGACCGCGCCGCGGTCGACGCCTTTCAGGCCAACGACCCGCTGGTGCGAGCCGACATTTGGGAAACGGTCGAAACCCGCGCCTTCAACAAGCGCGTGGATAATCGGGGTTAGATCCGACTATTCCAGCCCGCTGGCTCGCGCCTGTTCGCGCGCCACGACGGCCCAGTCGCGCTCACCATCGCCGTGGGCGACGGCGCCGAGCAGACGGTCACGCCAGACATTGGCGCTGGGCAAGGGCATCTGCGCGGCCTCCGCGGCGGCCAGCGCGAGGTTGGCGTCTTTCAGGCCAATCAACGTCGAAAACCCGACATCGTCATAGGCCTCGCGCACGATGATGTCGCCATAGATCTGATAGGCCAGGCAACCGAATATGCCTTCGGTCAGCACCTCGTGGAGCACCTGGGGTTCGACGCCATATTTGCGCACCAGCGACATCCCCTCGCCCATCACCTCGATGGCGCAGCCGAGCACGAAGTTGTTGGCGATCTTGATCGCAGCCGCGGCTTCCGCATTCTCGCCGGCGGGGAAGATACGCCCGCCCATCGCCTCGAGCAGCGGCTGCACCGTGGCGACCGCATCGGCCGGCCCCGCCGGCATAATGCCCAACTCGCCGGCGGCTGCGCGGTCGGGGCGGCCGAGAACCGGCGCGGCGACGAAAGCCTGGTTCGCCTCGCCATGCGCCGCAGCAATCTTGCGGGTCATGTCGACGCTATTGGTGCTCATCCCCAGATGGATCGCGCCCACCGGTAACGCCGCGATAAGGTCGCCGTCGCCGAGTACAATGGCTTCGATCGCCGCATCGTCGGTGACCATGGTGATCACCACATCGCGGCCCCCGGCAGATTCGGCGACCGAGCCGGCGACCGTGGCGCCGGCGGCGGCGAGATCCGCCGCCTTCTCAGGCGTGCGGTTATAGACGGCAAGCTCATTACCGGCATCGAGAACATTGCGGGCCATAGCCTGACCCATGCGGCCGAGGCCGATAAATCCAACCTTCATGTCACGTTCCTCCGTGTAGGATTAGCAGCGATAGGCTAAGTCAGATCGACGCGCCAATCGCTGTCCTGCAGGCAATCGCGGACCCGTTTCAGGAAGGCCGCGGAATAGGCGCCGTCGATGGCGCGGTGATCGAAAGATTGCGCCAACACGCCGACCGGGCGGATGGCGATGGCGTCGCCGCCGTCGACATCGATGATCACCGGCTTCTTCGACACTCCATCCATGGACAGGATTGCCACTTGGGGCTGGCTGATCACCGACGCGGTGATCAGGGTACCGAAAGTGCCCGAGTTGGAAATGGTGTAGGTGCCACCGGCAAAGTCGTCGGGGCCGAGCTTCTTGCTCCGCGCCCGTTCCGACAGGTCGCGAATTTCGGTCGCCAACTGGCCAACCGTTTTGGCGCCGGCATTCTTGACCACCGGCACCATCAGGCCTTCGAAATTAAGGTCGACAGCGATGCCGAGATTGATCTGGTCGAACAGCACCAGGCTCTCGCCCTCCACATGAGCGTTGATGCGGGGAAACTCAACAAGCGCCTCGCATACCGCCTTGGCGATGAACGGCAGATAGGTCAGCGAGAAACCATATTGCTGCTTCCAAACGTCCTTCAATGCCAGCCGCGCGCGATCGACGCTGTGAAAATCGACTTCGACCGCCTGCAGCACATGGGCGCTGGTGGCTTTGGAGCGCACCATATGTTCGGCGGTTAATTTGCGGATATTGTCGAACGGCACCACGGTGCGGCCGTCGGCAGATTTCGCCATCGGCGCCGGCTTGGCGCCCGCGCCGCCAATATGGGCGAGCACGTCATTGCGCTTGATGCGACCATCGCGGCCGGTCCCGCTGATCGCATCGGCGGACAGATTATGTTCGGCGATCAAACGGCGCACCACCGGGGACAACGGATTGCCGCGGGAATCGCGGTTGCCGCCCTTGGGTTGCGACACATGCGCCAACACGTCTTCGCGGGTGATACGCCCATCCCGGCCGGTGCCGGTGATGTCCTCGGGTGACAGATTATTCTCGGCGATCAAACGGCGCACCACCGGCGAGAGCGGGTTGCCATGGGCATCGCGGGTACCGACGCGCCCCTTGGACGGCGCCGCCGGCGCCGGCACAGGGGAATCGACTTTCGGCGCGGGTGCTTCAGCCACCGCCACCGGTGCAGCAGCGGTTTCCTTACCGTCATTGATGATCGCCAAGGTGACGCCGACGGCCACGGTCTCGCCTTCGCCGACCAGGATCTCCGTGATCACGCCGGTCACCGGAACCGGAATCTCCATCTCGACCTTATCGGTCGAAATGTCGAGCAGATCGTCGCCCGCCTTCACCTGATCGCCGACCTTCTTATGCCAGACCGAGACCGTCCCAGCTTCCACGGTCTCGCCCAGTTGGGGCATGATGACGTCCATCTACATTCCTCGGTGCGCGGGCCAGCCGCACATTTAGTCTAAATCTAGGGTTAGTCGACCGTCTTGCGAACTTCTTGGTAGATGCGCTCGGCCGAGGGGATCATCAGATCCTCCAATTCATCGGCCGAGGCCAACGGGATATGCGGCGTAGTGATGCGCACGATGGGTCCGTCGAGATCGTAGAACAG
>JABDJY010000285.1 GCA_013003285.1 Alphaproteobacteria bacterium
TATGCAGGCTGCCGGTGACGTTGGGCGGCGGAATGACGATGGTGTAGGGATCGCCATCCGGCTGCTGCCCAGCCGCAAACGCGCCGCTGTTCTCCCAGCGGGCATATTGCCGAGCTTCAATAACGGCTGGCTGATAGGTCTTTTCCAACATCGCAATCACTTACACAGGGTTTCAAACACGCTGCTGTTTAGCGAAGCCTGTAATCGCCCGCCAGCGTAAATTACACCCAATTGTAAGAGGGCGCCCGCTTATACCGGGCTACAGCATCGTCCGGCTACTTGGATTTCGCGATTACGCGCTCGATTTCCTCACGCACGATGCGCTCTACCGTGTCCGGCAGATTGGCGTCGAGCCACTCTTTCAACAGCGGGCGGAGCAGCTCTTTGGTCAACTGTTCCAAGGTCTTATCGCCATCGCCGACCGATGCGCCGGAACCGATGGCGGCCACCAGGCCGGAAATCGCCGCAGCGCTTTCTTCCTCGGCTTCAAATGACAGCAGACTTTCGTCTTCGGCGACTTCGGGTTCGGGTTCGGGCTCAGGTTCCGGTTCGGGCTCCGGTTCTGGCTCGGGCTCAGGTTCCGGCTCGGGTTCTGGCTCAGGTTCGGGTTCCGGCTCAACCTCTTCGAGGACCAACTCGTTATCGTCTTCTTCGGCGACTTCCGGTTCCTCGGGCTCTTCCTCTTCGACCATATCGGTCAAAACAAGGACGCCGTCATCCTCATCTTCGACAGGATCTTCCTCGGCCATGGCTTCAACAGGCTCCGGCTCGTCAACAGGCTCTTCGTCCGTCTCGACGGCTTCTTCCTCGCCTTCCTCCCCATCTTCAGAAATGATGCGGCGGATCGAGGCGAGAATCTCCTCCATCGACGGTTCTTGTTGGTCGGCGTCTGTTTCGCTCATAGCCAAAAAATATGGTCAGAAAATGGTTAACGGAAATTTAAACTAGGCGACGCCAATTGCCATGGCCAGAAGAATTTAAGGCACGATGCTTAATTTGACGCCGGCGCTGGCGAAACTATTCGTCTACGATATCCGAGCCGAATAACTTGTTCCTGACCGTGCCAAAGTTGCGCGTCGGATCGTACAGATCGACAGCCAGTTCCAAATCCTGCGCCGTCAATTTGCCGACCGCCGACAACAGCGAATATCCGCTGACGATCAAATCGCGCCGGGCGCTGACCAGATTAACCCGCGCATCGAGCAGTTCCTGCTCCGCATCCAACACATCGAGGACCGTTCGCGATCCGACCTGCGCTTCCTGCTGAACACCCTCGAAAGCGACCTCCTGGGCCCGTACTTCGGACTCGAATGATGTGATACGGGCCTGAGAGGCGCGGAAATCTTCCCACGCATCGCTGGCATCCTGCTCGGCCTCGCGTTTGCGCACGGCGAGTTCCGACAGGCGTTGACTGGCGGTTTGCTTGGCCTCGCGGATACGCGAATAGACCGCGCCCGATTGGTAGAGCGGTACGGACAATCTTGCGGTTAGGGCGGCTTCGGTATCCTCAATATCAGAACCGGAAATATCCTTATCCCGGTCGACCGTCGCATCGAGGGTCACCGTCGGCAGCAATTCGCCCCGGCGCAACTCGATATCGGACCGTGCGGCCCGCTCGTTAAAGTCGGCGAACACCACATTGGGATTGTTTGCCGCCGCCGCGGCCAACGCATCAGCCTCGGACGTCGGCAAGTTCGACGGCAGACCGGGCTGCTGGAGATCTACCGGATCGCGGCCAATCGCCTTTCGGTAAGCCGCACGTGAGGTCTCCAAATTGGCTTCGGCGGTTGTCCGATCGGCGACGGCGCGGGCAAGCCGACTTTCCGCCTGCGCCACATCGGTGCGGGTCAACTCGCCGACCTCAAACCGATCGCGCGTCGCCTGAAGCTGTTGTTCGATAACACTGACATTGTTGACGCGTAATTCCAGCACGGCCGTATCGCGCAGCACGGTGACATAGCCAACGACGCCTTCGAGCAAGACACTCTGCTCGGTGCCAATCAGGTTACTGCGCGCTGCCGCCACCCGGTTCTCAGCCCTTTCGGTCTCCGCCTCGGTCCGAAATCCGCGAAATACATTCTGCGTCACCGCAACACCGACGCTCTGGGGTTGGTCGGTTCGATCCGTGCTGCCGCCCGTTGCGAAATCCCGGTCGAGCTTACGAACGCCATAGCGGCCGCTCAACGTGACCTGCGGGCGCCAATTCGATAGGGCCTGCGGAACTTGTTCATCGACCGCGCGGACCCGCGAGCGTTCGGCGACCAAATCAGGGTTGGTCCCATAGGCTTCAGCGAGGGCTTCAGCCAGTGTTTCGGCATGGGCAGACGATGCTGAAATACCCACAAAACCAGCGATAACGGCCATGCTGATGACCGCCATTCTGTTGTTTCGACCTACCATTTTGCGGAATCGCCCCTTTGCCAAAATCGCGCGTTAACGCACCGTGCTACACCCGGCACTGAATTGCAAATATCTATTATCATTAATCAATCTGGTAAAAATACAAAATTTTGTTCTCGAATGAAGCCGGGCAGCATATGCGTTCCGGCGTCAAATAGCGGTCGGCTGGAGAAAGTATCGCCGCTGCGCACATAAAGATGAGCGCGCCCGAGAATCCCATGCTCCTGGCCGCCAACGACCACCGCCAGGCGGCCATCGGGTGTCAGTTTGTCGGCCAGTGCCGGCGGCACCTCATCCACGGCGCCACTGATAAATATGGCGTCATAGGGCGCTTGCGCGGCATAGCCCTGCTCCAAAGGCGCTTCGATCACCGCGACATTGTCGATGGCGAGTTCGTTGATCGCCTCGCTGGCCAGCGCCACAAGGGCCGGATCGCTTTCGATCGCCACGACCGAGCCCACCAGGCGCCCCAGAAGCGCGGCATCGTAGCCCGTGGCGCAGCCAATATTGAGGACCGTGGTCTCCGAGGTCAGTTCCAGCGCCTGCAACAAGCGCGCGAGCACCACCGGTTCCATCAGATACCGGTCGGGCGCGACCTCGATATCTTCGTCGATATAAGCGATGCCCTGCTTCACTTTCGGCACAAATCGTTCGCGCGGCAGGTCAGCCATCGCGGCGAGTATCTGGGGATCAGTTACCTTGTTCGGCCGCAACTGGTTATCGACCATATTTTGGCGGGCGTCGGCGAACACATTCATTTTGTTAGATCCTCGCAGTCACAGGCGCCGCACCCCAGTGGCTCGCAAACGAATCCAACGGCATGCGGCGCGCGCCGGTCTTATAATCGCCACCCCGAAGAATAACAATTGCGCATGTACTTTGAGACCCACGCGAAATCTGCCAACTTTCTGGGAATTCGGCACCGACGCTGGGGTAAGCACACACTAATTCGGATACACTGCGGAACCGTCTGCGCCGCACTATCATAAAC
>JABDJY010000304.1 GCA_013003285.1 Alphaproteobacteria bacterium
TGAAGGGGCCGAGCACGAAATGCATGCCCAGATGTTCGGCCAGCGTGCCGAAGCCGACACCAACGCCGAGCAAAATGATCAACCGCAGGCCCGGGATCGACAATGCTTCGATACGCCGCCAGATCAGCGGATAGCCGAAATAGGCCAGCACTCCGGTCAGGGTGAAAAATCCCGCCGCTTGCACCAGCAGATGGACCATTGAATAGCCATTGGGTAGCTGACCCAGGGTGATCAGATTGGTCACTACCGCCAACAGCAGCAAGCCAAATACATCGTCGAACAACGCGGCGGAGACGACGATTTCGCCGACGGGTTTGTGGAGTAGACCTAGTTCGAGGAATACTTTGACGGCGACCGGGATGGCGGTGATGGCCAACGCCGTGCCGACCACTAGCGCCTGCGCCAGCTTGAGCTCCGACGCCGGCAATAATAGCCAGGCGAAGGCGATCCCGGCGGCCAGCGGAACCACCAAACCGCCGAGGGCGACGCGCAGCGAAACCTTCGAGTTGGCGGCGATCTCACGGGGCCGCAGTTCGACCCCTGCGTAGAGCATGAGAAAAAAGATGCCGATCTGCGCCACATGATCGATCGCCGGGCTCGAGACGATTGCCGCGACCAGCGGCATGTCACCCGCATAAGCCGCGAAGCCGATGGCGAGCAGGATGCCGGCGAGTACTTCGCCGACCGACGCAGGTTGATGGGCGCGGATCGCCAAACGGCCCAAAATCCGCGTTGCGATGACGATGACCAATATTTGTAGCGCGTGCTCCACACCCCACTGTCTAGCAGGTGGGTAATTTCAGTACGTTGCGCTGGGTCAAAGGTTCGAGCCTACCCCCGGCCGTGGGGCTCCATGGGGTCGATGATCGGGCCTAGCGGCACGATGCCCAGTGGATTGCGTTGCGGGCTTGGCGAATAGTAGCCGCGCTTGAAGACATCGAGATCGCAGGTCTCGGCGACACCCGGCATCTGGTAAATCTCGCGGGTGTAGGCCCACACATTGGGGTAATCCATCAGCCGCCGCAGATTGCATTTGAAGGCGCCAAAATAGGCCACATCGAAACGGATGAGCGTGGGAAAGGCGCGGATATCGGCCTCGGTGAAACGGTCACCGCACAGATAGCGGTTATCGGCCAGATGGGCTTCCAGCTTGTCGAGGGTGGCGAATACCTGCACCACCGCCTCGTCATAGGCCGCTTGCGATTGGGCGAAACCCGACCGGTAAACGCCGTTATTCAGCGTGTTGTAGGTCAGCTCGTTCCAGCTATCGATCTCGCCCTGCAGATCCTCGGGGTAGAAATCTGTGTCGTTGTTGGAGAACGCATCGAACGCGCCGTTCATCATGCGGATGATTTCAGCGGACTCGTTATTGACGATGGTCTCGCGCTCACGGTCCCACAGCACCGGCACGGTCACCCGCCCGGTCACTTGGGGGTCAGCGGCCATATAGACTTCGTGCAGCGCATCCTTGCCGAGCTCAGTATCGCGATAGGCCGCGTCGCTATTGTCGAAAACCCAGCCCCGGTCGTCGCGCCGCGGCAGCACATGGTCCAGGGTGATCACATCATCGAGCTTCTTCAGCTTGCGCATCAGCGCCGTGCGATGGGCCCAGGGACAGTTCATGGCGATATACAGATGATAGCGACCCGGCGCGGCGGCATAGCCGCCCTCGCCGCTCGGCCCGGCCGATCCATCGGTGCTCACCCAATTGCGAAACACCGATTGCGCCCGGTTGAACCGACCGCTCTTGTCGGTCTTGGCCTTTACTTCGTCTTCCGCCGTCCAGCGCCCGTCGACCAGCATTCCCATCGAAATTCTCCCAATTCAGTTGCGCAGAACTTAGGGGGATGCCGGCAAATAGCAACCGGGCGAGTTGATCCGCTTGTACCCAGGATAAATTTCCACAGGCGCCCTTGGCGCGACCACGCCGCATACGATAGTGTTTTCGTGTTATGCTAAATTTCGTGGGGAACGAAACATGGCTGAAAACCTTGCGCAGGCGACACCGCCCATCACTTTATACCGGTGTCCCAGATGTGAGCATGAACAAGAATCCCAGCAGGAGCCCGAACGATGCCCGGTCTGTAACTTTCACGGACTACCGGACGGCCGCTGGATTATGGAGCTGATCTACTAAGACAGCCGGACGCCAACCTTCGTCTTTGATCATCGCGGATGGCGCGCCGTCTGCGACGATTTTCCCTGTCCCCGCTTCCCCCCGCCGCGACATTGTGGTTTTTTTAGACATCAGATGATCGCGATTAAACCGCGGCGCTCAATAAAGGGGGAATCACGATGTTTGAATATTTTCCGGATAACTACGCCTGGAGCCTGACCACGGCGACTTTGTTCGACGAGGTCGGCACCACCAGCGAGCCCGAAGAGGCGCTGCGCGCGGTCAAGCATCTGGCCGGCGGCGACCCGGCGACCGCCAACGAGGCCTGGTACGAAGCCTTCACCAAACTCGGTGAAAAACTCGAACGCATGGCCGATGCCGATATGGACGACGGCCACCCCCTGACTGCGGCGCGCAAATATCATCGCGCCGGCATCTACCATCTACGCGCCGAGCGCTTCCTGCACCACGCCGACGCGCGCGAGATCATGTCCTACCAGCGCGGCATCGACCTCTACCGCAAGGCCCGCGAAGTGGGCCGCAATCCGGTGGAATATGTCGATGTGCCGTTCGAGACCGGCGCCATGCCGTGCATGTTCGTCAAGGCCGATGTCGACGGTCCGGCCCCGGTGATGATCCACATCCAGGGCTTCGACTCCCTGAAGGAATTCCACTACCCGATCATCGGCGAAGAGTACCGCCGCCGCGGCATGCACATGCTGATCGTCGATCAACCCGGCGCCGGTGGCGCATTGCGGCTGCACGGCCTGGCCACCGGCCACGAGACCGAACATTGCGTCAAAGCGCTGGTCGACTATGTGGAGACCCGCGACGATGTGGATAGCGAGCGCATCGGCCTGTCGGGCAATAGTTTGGGCGGCTATTACGCACCGCGCGCCGCGGCCTTCGAAAAGCGCATCAAATGCTGCATCGCCTGGGGCGCCCTATGGGACTTCAGCGTGTATTTCGAGCGCGCCTACGCCAAGGTGGAATCAGCGCCCTCGGTGCCCGACATGGTCAGCCACGGCATGTGGGTGATGGGCCAGCCGACACCGGAGGACGCGCTGGCGGTGTCGCGCAAAATGACCCTGGAAGGCATCGCCGATAAAATCACCTGCCCGCTGCTCGTCGCCCACGGCGAGAACGATCGCCAGGTGCCGCTGTGGATGGCGCAGAAGACCTATGACGAGGCGATCAACAGCCCCAACCGCAAGCTCAAGATATTCACCCTCGAGGAGGGCGGCGCCGAGCACTGCCAGATCGATAATCGCCAGCTCATCGGTGACGTGATGTCGGACTGGGCGGCGGAAGTATTCGGCCTCGACCCGGCCGGAATCCGATAACCTCACGGGCGGCCAACCTATAGGCCCCTACAATAGGAAATATCAGTAAATTGTATTCGCCGGTATAGCCCGATTTCGCTAGTATCCCGGTCACGAAAGACCCAGGAGCTGAGTACCATGGCGCTGCCCAAAGTCATCATCCAACTGTATCCAATGTTTCCGTCCGACGGCGAGGAAGGCCGCAAGGCCAACCGCGGCATGGGCAACGATTCCGATACCTATCAATGGATCGTCCATGAGTGGACCGAGATCGTTAAAGCCTGCGAAGACATGGGCGTCTGGGGCATGGCGACGATCGAGCATCACCTGCACTCCGAAGGCTATGAGATCGGCCCCAATCCAGGCGTCCTCAACGCCCATTGGGCGTCGC